>JANXSV010000197.1 GCA_025356505.1 Methylovirgula sp. | reverse complement strand
GAGCAGCGCGCCCAAAATTAGCGCGAGCCACGCAAGCCCGAAAAGTGTCGCCGCCCAACAGAGCCCCATCATGATGGAGCTTGTAGCTTTGCGCCTGACATAGGCTCCGCGCTGGGTTGTATCAGCAGTCATGGTCATGGCCTTAAACTCCTGCTTTTTGTTCAAGGCGCATCAGCATGATTCGAGCGGCAGCAAGAACGATGAAGGTGATGACAAACAGCATCAGGCCGAGTGCCAGCAGAGCAGAAGTGAACATGCCGCTGGACTCCTGGAACTCGTTGGCGATGGTCGCCGAAATTGTTGTTGCTGGGCTCAGCAAAGAACCGGCGACCTTGTGAGAATTACCGATGACGAATGTGACCGCCATCGTTTCACCCAGTGCGCGGCCAAGACCCAGCATAACGCCGCCGACAACGCCGACGCGGGTGTAGGGAATAACCACGTTTTTCACCACTTCCCAAGGGGTACAGCCAATGCCGAAGGCGGCTTCCTTCAAAACGGGAGGTACTGTGGAAAATACGTCGCGCGAAATCGCGGTGATGAACGGTAGCACCATGATTGCGAGGATGAGCGAAGCCGTGAATAGACTGGCGGCATAGCCTGGGCCTGCAAACAATGTGTTAAGCCCGGGGATTGGTGCAAAAAACCACACCAATTTTGGCATGACACTCTCTTTCAGAAAGGGAGCGAGAACAAAGAAGCCCCAGATGCCGTAAATAATCGACGGAATACCAGCGAGCAATTCAATAGCGACCCCGATAGGCCGGCGCAAAAATTGCGGGCAGAGTTCGGTGAGAAAAATCGCAATTCCCAAGCCAACCGGCACCGCAATGAGCATGGCGAGAAAAGAACTGATTACGGTGCCGTAGATTGGCGCGAATGCACCGAAAATTTCCTGGTCCGTGTTCCAGCGTTCGCTGGTTAAAAAACTGAAGCCGAATTTCGCCAGAGCCGGATAGGCGCCAATCACCAATGAGCCGATAATGGCTCCAAGAAGCAGAAGCACCACAATGGCGGCCGTCAGCGTCATGCGACGGAAAATCATGTCCCCGAGAATGAAATTTTTCAGGGCGCTCGCACGCAGGCTTGCCGAAGAAATCGTTGTCTGCTTTTCGGATTCCATCGTCATGTCAGTCACTGTTTCATCCCCGTAAAAAAACCCCGCGCGCTCAGTCCGCGCAGGGTCGTTATCAATTTGGGCGAATACTTATTTTTTGATGTCGGCAGCCCAGGTCTTGCGCACCAGAGCCACGACATTGGCTGGCATCGGAATGTAGTCGAGCTCTTCAGCTGTCTTGCCACCGTTGGTGAAAGCCCAATCGAAGAACTTAATTGCTTCCGCAGAGGCAACCTTATCGGCAGGCTCTTTGTACATCAGGATAAAGGTCGCATTCGTCATCGGCCAAGACTCTGCGCCCGGCTCGTTGGTCAGCACTTCATAATAACCGACTGCCTTTTCCCAATTGGCGTTCGAGGCCGCGGCCTGGAAAGCGGGGAGAGTCGGCGTAACGGTTTTTCTGTCCTTGTTGATCATGTTGGCATAGGTCAGCTTCTGCTGCTTGGCATAGGCATATTCAACGTAGCCAATAGAACCCTTGGTCTGGCCAACAGTGCCGGCAACGCCCTCATTGCCCTTGGAACCAACGCCCACAGGCCACTCAGGCGACTGGCTGACGCCGGCTTTGCCGTGCCACTCAGCGGAAACCTTGTCGAGATAATTGGTGAAGTTAAACGTGGTGCCCGAACCGTCTGCGCGGTGCACAACGGTGATGGCGTCAGATGGCAGGGTTGCCTTCGGGTTCAGCTTCTTCAAGGCTGCATCATCCCACTTGGTGATTTTGCCGCTAAAGATATCGCCGAGCGTCGGGCCGTCGATAACCAGATCGCCGGACTTGATGCCGTCAAGATTTACAACGGCAACGATCCCGCCCATGACCATCGGCCACATCACAAGACCGTTCTTGGCCTGATCTTCCGGGGTCATCGGAGCATCGGTTGCGCCAAAGGTTACGGTCTTGGCGATAATCTGCTTGATGCCGCCGCCCGAACCGATCGACTGATAGTTCAAGCCGTTACCGGTCTCTTTTTTATAGTTTTCAGCCCATTTTGCATAGAGCGGGTAAGGAAATGTCGCGCCTGCGCCCGAAATATCGGCGGCAAGGACGGTCGTCGTGCTGGTTGCAACAAGGGCAACAGCCATAGCGACGCGGGAAATAGAGAATTGCATAGATGCCTCTTTCGTTTTAGGCGTGAGCCTCTTAAAGGCCGCTCACTCCGAGCTGGCAAGACACGTCTAACGTCTTTCCGTCTCCTTTATATGACATGTAAGCAACGAAAATATGACAGTCTATCAATCTGAAATTGCTATGGAATTTAAAATTTAAGCCAGTGGAAAACTTGCTGAAAAAACCGAGCCGTGGTTAATCTGGCTTTCAATAGCCATTCGGCCGCGGTGCCGTGCCACAATATGCTTGACGATAGCCAATCCAAGACCGGTGCCGCCCTTTGCCCGGCTCAGGCCGTCATCCACGCGGTAAAATCGTTCGGTGAGGCGAGGTAGGTGATCCGCCTCGATGCCCGGTCCGTGGTCGCGCACGGCAAGCCGCGCCTCGTCACCCTCATGGATAAGCGAAACCTCCACCCGGTCAACTTCCCCCGGCTTGCCCCAGACGCCATATTTGATCGCATTCTCGATCAGGTTTTCGGTAACACGGGCAAGCTCGTCATGGTCGCCCGCGATGTGCAGGTTTGGTTCGACGTGAATATCCAGCCGGACTTCGCTTTCCCGCGCTAAGGGTTGGAGCGTCTCACAGATATGGCGGACGATAAGGCTGAGATCGACTTGCTGCTCTGGCCGGACATGCGCTTTTTGCTCAATACGGGACAGTGATAGCAAATCGTCAACCAGCCTCGACATACGCCGGGCCTGATCTCGCATAATCTCCAAAAATTTGCCGCGCGCATGTGCATCTTCTTTTGCGGGCCCCTGCAGCGTCTCGACAAATCCAAGGATTGAGGCCAGGGGCGTGCGCAATTCATGGCTCGCATTTGCCACAAAATTCACCCGCATTTGTTCCAGCCTGCGCGCCTCGGTCATATCGGTCAAAGTGAGAACAACCGCCGCCACAGTCTGGCTTGGCACTTCCAGCGGCGTGATGGTCACCTCGTAAACGCGCTCGAGCGGTACCCGCTCATGCAGCAGGGTGGTCTCCGCGCGCCGCGACGTAAGCACCCGGGCGACAGATTCCAAAACATCAGGCGCGCGCAGGGCCAAAATCAGAGGCTCCCGCAGCCGCAAATGTGGCAAAATTTTGCGAGCTGCGCCATTGGCGGCGGCAATACGGACATTTTCATCAATGATGAGCGCAGGATGCGGCAGTGTCTCCAGCAAAGCAGCAGCAAATTGTCCGACACTTCCCGCCCACTGAAATCCTGCCATCGTGCATCTCTATTCTTCAGTTTCGTCCATGGCGCTGCGTAAACCCTGCCAGCGACGCGAGATCTCGTTGGCACCAAGCAACGCCAGCGCCAGAATGAACGGCGCAACATAATAGACCATGCGGAACATCAGGAGCGATGCCAGCAAGGCTGACGTCGAGGCATTGGGAATAGCCTTCAGCATCGTCGCCTCGAAAATGCCTATGCCGCCGGGTGCGTGACTGGCGATACCAAGCATCACCGCAAAAACGTAAACAGCGGCGAAGGTCAAAAATGCCATTCCATGTTCAGGGGGCAAAAGCACAAAAAGCGCCGCAGCTCCGGCACACACGTCAATAGCACCAAGGAGCATCTGTCCTAATGTCACAGGCAGGCCCGGCAGCTCCAGCCGGAATTTTTGCCAGCGCACACGACGGCGATTCCGCGAAACAAAGATCAGATAGGCAAACACCACGGCCAAAACGCCGAGCCCGATAGTGATGTTCAGATCAACCTTGAACTGGTTCAAGTCGGCGATCGCTTCTGCCTGCGAGATCATACCAAGCCCCAACACGGTCCCCATCCCGAGCCAGAAGGTAATGCCAGCAATAATTGTGAGGCTTGCGACTTTTCCAGCTGAAAGCCCGGCGCGGGCGTAAGTCCAAAATCTCACAGCGCCACCCGTTACCAGCGGAAAACCGAGCGTAAAAGAAATCGCATAGGACGTGAAGGAGCCCAGCGCGGTAATGGAAAAGGGGATATTCGCCCGCAAATGCCTTAGAGCCAGCGCATCATATCCGGTCAAGGCTACATAGGACACGGCGGTGAAACCGCCGGCCATTAAAAACTGTTCAAGTCTCGTGCGTTGAAAGGCTGCCCGCAACTCTCCCATATCAATCTTATTGAGCGTACGCGCGAGCACAAAAATTGACAGAGCAATGATTGCGATGCTCGCGATGAGACCAACCATGCGCCAGACATTCTGACTTGAGCCGCCTGTAATTTCTGTCTCAGGCGGATCAGGCCGTAACACTTCACCCATCGCGCTGATTGCCTCCTCGATAACCCACTGAGTCCCGTTCATAAGCGGCGAGTATGACAGTCGCAAGGCGGAATTTTACACTTTATGACGCGCCTTAAGGCCAACGGCGAACCTCCGCTAAATCCGAGATAGCAAATTGTTTTCAAGAATTTATATTCTGAATTGACGATGAATAGAATTTTTGTTCTATTATCAAAATAGGCATCGGAGTTCGACGGATCTCTGCATCGCCAAGGTCTCAGGGAGAGCAGCATGTCTACAGCTTCACACCTCCAAGCCGAGCAACTGCGAGGCAAGGTCGCAGTTGTCACCGGCGGAACTCAGGGACTGGGAGAAGCCATTGCACGCCTCTTTGCTGCGCGTGGCGGTTCCGGATTGGTGATTTGCGGGCGCAATGCCAAAAACGGAGCGGCAGTGGCGGCTTCGATCAGTTCTTCAGGATGCACAACGGTGTTTGTGGAAGCCGATCTTGCCAAAGTTGCGGACTGCCGCGCAGTTATCGCTGCTGCCGTGGGCGAGTTCGGCCGGATTGATATCTTGGTGAACGCCGCCGGGTTGACCGACCGCGGCACTATTCTCGACACCACTGAGAGCCGTTACAACGAGATTTTTGACGTGAACGTGCGCGCGCCCTTCTTTCTGATTCAAGAAACCGCGAAAATCATGACAACCAAGAAAATCCATGGGTCAATTGTCAACATCCAATCAATGTCTGCACACGGCGGCCAATCGTTCATTTCGGCCTATTGCGCCTCCAAGGCGGCACTTGCCGGACTGACCAAAAACGTGGCTCATAGCCTTATTCGCTATCGCATCCGGGTTAATGGGCTTAACATCGGCTGGATGGCGACGCCGGGTGAAGATCGCATCATGAAAACATATCACGGCGCACAGGACGGCTGGTTGGAAGAAGCCATCAAAACCAAACCGTTTAGCCGTCTGATTGATCCCGATGAGGTGGCGCGAGCCTGCGCCTATCTTGCCAGCGACGAATCCGGTTTGCTGACAGGTGCCAATATCGATTTCGATCAAAATGTAATGGGCGCGTCTGATGCGCCGCTTGACCCCCAAGCTTAAGGCGACAGCATGACGGCTCCAATTCTTGATGTCATTACGATCGGGCGTTCCAGTGTTGACCTTTACGGTGCCCAAGTTGGCGGCCAACTGGAAGACATGGCCAGTTTTTCAAAAGCGGTTGGCGGTTGCCCCACGAATATTGCGATTGGCACGGCCCGCCTCGGCCTGAAGTCCGGCCTAATCACCAGGGTGGGCGATGAACACATGGGTCGCTTCATAAAGGAGCAATGTGCTCGTGAAGGTGTCGATGTCACCGGAATAAAGACCGATAAAGAGCGACTTACGGCTCTGGTAGTACTCGGTATTCGCGATCAACACACTTTCCCGCTCATTTTCTACAGGGACAATTGCGCCGATCTTGCGTTGAGCGTTGACGATATTGACGAGGCCTACATCGCATCGTCAAAGTCGATATTGGTCAGTGGTACCCACTTTGCCAAAGCGAACACCGCCGAAGCGCAGCGGTTGGCCATTGCCTATGCCAAGAAGCACGGTCGCAAAGTGCTGTTTGATATCGACTACCGCCCGAATCTCTGGGGCTTGGCGGGACACGGTGCCGGTGAAGAGCGTTATGTGAAATCAGGCGATGTCACCGCGCTTCTACAAACGATTCTAAAGGACTGCGACCTCATCGTCGGCACAGAAGAAGAGTTGATGATCGCCGGCGGCGTCGAAGACCCGCTTAAGGCCATCAGAATCGTCCGGCAAAATTCCACCGGGATCATCGTGTGCAAGCGCGGTCCTATGGGCTGCGTCGTGTTCCCCGGAGCAATACCTGATTCAATCGAAGACGGCATCAAGGGTCCCGGATTTCCCGTTGAAGTCTATAATGTTTTGGGGGCGGGAGATGCCTTCATGTCCGGATTCATTCGCGGCTTCCTGCGCGATGAGACTATGGAGACCTGTTGCGCCTACGCCAATGCCGGAGGCGCTTTTGCCGTTTCGCGATTGCTCTGTTCGGTGGAATATCTCACGGAAACCGAACTGTTCTACTTTCTGAAAAACGGCAGCCCGCTGCGCGCCTTGCGCAATGATGCGGCGCTCAATCATATTCACTGGGCCACCACCCGTAACGATAAAACCGCCCTGGCGCAGGCTGTCACGCGCGCGCCGATTCTGATGGCACTGGCTTGTGACCATCGTATGCAGCTTGAAAAAATCGCTGATGATCTTGGCGTTCCGCGCAGCAGAATATCGGCGTTTAAACTGCTGACAGTTGAAGCCGCTGCAACCGTTATGCGCCGCTACCCGGAGCTTCCAAAGGGCACCTTTGGCATGTTACTGGATGGAACTTATGGCCGCGAGGCGCTGTTTCGCGCTGCTGACCATGATTTCTGGGTCGGGCGTCCGGTGGAAGATCCAGGCTCGCGCCCGCTGGATTTCGAAGGTGGCGGCTCCCTTGCGGCCAAACTTAACGAGTGGCCGCTGATCCAAACTATAAAATGCCTCTGCTTTTATCACCCCGATGATCCCGCGGACCTGCGTGCGAGGCAGGATCGTGAGCTGCTCCGCCTGTCTGACGCGGCAAGGTCCGGGGGGCGCGAATTTCTCGTCGAGATCATAGCCGCAAAACATGGCCCTGTGGATGACAGCACAATCGCGCGTGTGATGACGCATCTTTATGGTCTGGGCATCAAGCCGGATTGGTGGAAGCTTGAAACTCAGGCGACCGCACAAGCATGGTTAAACATCGCAAATGTCATCGCATCCCATGATAGTTATTGCCGTGGAATTGTTATGCTGGGTCTTGAAGCGCCCGAACATGAACTGATCGAGGCTTTTAACACGGCGGCGAGCTGCCCGACCGTCAAAGGTTTTGCTGTGGGTCGCACAATTTTTGCCGAACCGGCCGATAGGTGGTTGGGCGGAAAAATCTCCGACTCCGAGGCAGTCTCACTTATGGCGCAAAGCTTTGACCAACTCGTCAAGGCTTGGTTGAATGCAAAACACATCCGGAGCTAAAAAATGAAAACCATTCGCTTAACCGCCGCGCAGGCGATGACGCGCTTTCTAAGCGTTCAAATGGCCGAAATCGATGGTTTTGAGGTGCCGATTTTTGCCGGCGTCTGGGCGATTTTCGGGCATGGAAATGTCGCTGGCCTCGGCGAAGCGCTTTACGCAACCAATGATGTCTTGCCAACTTTTCGTGCTCATAATGAGCAAGGCATGGCGCACGCTGCTGTGGCCTTTGCAAAAGCCAGCCGCCGCCGCCGTATGATGGCCTGCACGACGTCAATCGGCCCGGGCGCAGTGAACATGGTGACCGCCGCTGCCGTAGCGCACGTTAACCGGTTGCCTTTGTTGCTGATACCGGGAGATGTGTTTGCCAACCGAATCCCTGATCCTGTATTGCAGCAAATCGAGGATTTCGACGATGGGACCGTGTCCGCAAATGACTGCTTCAAGCCTGTTTCACGCTATTTTGACCGTATCACGCGCCCGGAGCAGATCATTCCGGCCCTTCGCCGCGCCATGAGCGTCCTGACCGATCCTGCTGAATGCGGGCCGGTCACGCTTGCATTCTGCCAAGATGTTCAAGCCGAAGCCTATGACTACCCGCTCAGCTTTCTTGAGCGCAAGGTTTACCGTCCCCGTCGCCAATCCCCTGATGTTCAGGATCTGGCTGAAGCGGCGGCAGCTCTGCAAAATGCAAAAAAACCCTTCATCGTGGCAGGCGGCGGTGTCCTTTATTCCGAAGCCGAGGCGCAGTTGCAGGCTTTTGCAGAGCGGCTTGGCATCCCCGTTGGCGAAACGCAGGCCGGAAAATCGTCGATGTTGGCGGGATCGCCGATGGCGTTAGGCGCTCTGGGCGTCACCGGCACGGCAGCAGCCAATGCTTACGCCGCCGAGGCCGATGTTATTCTGGCAGTCGGCACGCGCTTGGCAGATTTTACCACGGGCTCTTGGGGACTTTTTAAAAATCCCGACCGCGAGATTATCGCCCTTAATGTTCAACCCTTTGACGCTGCCAAACACAATGCGCTGCCGCTCATCGCTGATGCGCGCGCGGGTCTGGCTGCGCTCAATTCTGCCCTGGCGGGCTGGACCGCGCCTGCGGCTTGGGCCAAAGGCGCTACCGAAGACAAAAACAATTGGCTGCAGAATGTTTCAAGCTTCACCTATGCTCCCGCTGAGTTTTCAAACGCAGATCTGCCATCGGATGCGCAAGTCATCGGTGCCATTGCCAGACATGCTCTGCCCACCGATGTCGTTGTGGGTGCGGCGGGAGGATTGCCTGGAGAAATGCACAAGCTTTGGCAGCCGGGCGCCCCGGGAGGCTATCATTTTGAATACGGGTTTTCGTGCATGGGATATGAAATTGCCGGTGCTTTAGGCGTTAAAATGGCGGATCCCTCCCGCGAGGTTATATGTATGGTCGGGGATGGCTCCTACATGATGATGAACTCAGAGCTTGCCACAGCCGTGATGATGGACCTCAAAATCATTCTAATCCTGCCGGACAACCGTGGATATGGCTGCATCAACCGCCTGCAACATGCCACTGGCGGCGCTGCGTTTAACAATCTACTGCGCGATTCCTACCAGAAAAATGCTCCGAATATCGATTTTGCTGCCCACGCCCGTGCCTTGGGCGCAGACGCGGTCAAAGTCTCGACAATTGCAGATCTGGAAGCTGCCTTCGTGGCGGCGCGCGCGGCGCTCAACAGCCAGGTTATTGTCATCGACACGGACCCGAGGCACTCCACCGACGCAGGTGGACACTGGTGGGACGTTGCCGTGCCGGAAATTTCAAATCGAGAATCCGTGACGAAGGCGCGTGCGGGATATGATCTGGCGCGCAAAAAACAACATATTGGAGATTGAAATGATCCGCATCGGCGCAAACCCCATCATCTGGTCAAACGATGATTTGAAGGAGATCGGCGGGGATATCACGCTGGAAACGTGTCTGCGTGAAGCTAAGCAGGCTGGCGTCGAAGGCCTTGAACTGGGCAAGAAATTTCCGCGTGATGTCAGCACCTTAACGGAAACGCTGGCGCCATACGGCCTTGCATGTATCGGCGGGTGGCACTCGATAAAGCTTTTGGAACGCAGCGCGCAGGAAGAATTCGAAGACTCCCTCAAACACCGCACTTTGCTAAAGGGCATGGGAACGGACGTGTTTATCGTGGCGGAGGTGTCGAACACCATTCAAGGCAACCGCGCCATGCCGCTCTCCAAACGGCCGCACATGCAGGCAGCCGATTGGGCTCCCTATGGCAAAAAGATGACTGATTTTGCAGATATGCTCAAGGTCGAGGGTTTCAGACTCTGCTATCACCATCACATGGGTGGCATCGTTGAGAGCCGCGAGGATATCGCTCATTTCATGGACCACACTGGCCCGAACGTAAATTTACTGTTTGATACCGGACACTTAACTTGGGCGGGTTGCGACCCTGTTGAAGTGGCGCGATCTTACAAAAAGCGCATCAGCCACGTGCATTGCAAAGATGTGCGGCCGGAAATTCTGGCCAAATCAAAGGCTGGTGACTGGAGCTTCCTCGATTCTGTGGTCGGCATGGGCGATGAAATCGGCATATTCACGATTCCTGGCATGGGAAGCGTCAATTACGTCAATGTTTTCAAGGAGCTATCAGGCTACTCCGGCTGGGTTGTGCTGGAGGCTGAACAAGATCCGAAAAAGGCCAATCCGTTGGAAAACGCCACTCAGGGCATCGCCAATCTCAAGCGCTTTCTAGCCGAAGCCGGTCTGAAATAGGAGCAATCCGATGGCAAAATCTCCACTTCTGCGCCGCGCTTCCGCCCCCAACGCTCAAGGTAGGGTGCATCATATCACGCCAAAGTCTGCGCGCTGGACCTATGTCGGATTTGAGGTTTTTTACCTGAAAAAGGGCGAAAAGCTGGCAAAATCCAGTGGAAATAACGAGATTTGCGCGGTTTTGCTCTCCGGCAAGGCAATCGCGAGCGTTTTGCATAAAGGCAAAAATCATAGTTTTGGCGAGATCGGCGAGCGCAAAAGCGAGTTTGAAGGGTCGCCGTGGTCGCTTTATGCCCCGAGCCACGCAAATTGGACCTTGGAGGCGACAACTGATGTCGAAATTGCGGTTTGCGCCGCGCCCGCCACCGGAAAACTGCCGCCGCGGGTTATTTCACCGGGCGAATGCGGGCAGGAAACCCGTGGCAAAGGCTCAAACACCCGCTATGTCCGCAATATCCTGCCCGACACCGACGTGGCCGAGAGCCTGCTGGTGGTGGAGGTGATTACCCCGGGTGGCAACTGGTCCAGCTACCCGCCGCACAAACACGATCAGGACAATCTCCCGCACGAGAGCCTTCTGGAAGAGACGTATTATCATAGGTTTAACCCCTCCCAAGGCTATGGCGTGCAGCGGGTTTACACCGAGGACCGCTCGCTCGACGAGACCATTCTTATTCAAGATCGCGATGTGGTTTTGGTACCCAAAGGCTATCATCCGGTAGGCGCGGCGCACGGATATGACCTATTTTACCTCAACGTCATGGCCGGCCCGAAAAAGGTTTGGAAGTTTCACAACGACCCCGACCACGAATGGCTGATGGCGAAATAACGCGGCCAAAAAACCTGCGCAAATCAGGGCGGAGTTCGGCCAAAAGTCGGCCAAACCCTGCCAAGTGGTTTCATGAGCAAAGCGGGTGGCCTGGAGGGCGCGGGCCGAGCCTCGCTGTGGTTTGGAGAGTTGACCTTAAGCCCCTAACTCTTCTCCGTCACAATCGCGTCTAGCCGCTCGTCGTGGCTTTCAAACGGCACATGCGGCACCTGTTGGCAGGAGAAGGCGAGGCCGATCTTGAGTGTGGGATTCAGCGCCGCTATGGCGCGGTCATAAAACCCTTTGCCAAAACCGATACGGTGGAGAGACGCATCAAACGCAGCCAGCGGAATCAGCATGGTCGCCGGGCGGGTGAGCGGTGCATTCAGGGGGGGTTCGGAGAGCCCAAATGGTCCGGCGTCCAAAGCCTCGCCGTCGTGCCAGAGGCGGAATTCAAGACTTGAGCCTTCCGTGCGCGGCAGGGCGATGGCAAATCCAAGCCGCGCCAGGCCCGCCATAATCGACCTCGTATCAATTTCCGACCGTATTGGCCAAAATATCGAAACAGGCCCCCTTGGGAATGTCGGTGCCAGTTTCAAAATAGTCTGGCAGATTTGAGCGCTGAAAGCGGCGCGCTCCTGCGCGCTCAATGCGTCGCGTTTTGCCAAAGCCGCCGCGCGAATTTCGCCTTTTGCCGCGGCGCTCATCATCTACCCTTGAAAAATGTAAAAGTACGGAGCCACAAAAGCCGTGGGACATCGAAACCGGGAACCTAACTAGTTAGGTGGGCGCCATATGCTCAAGCCCACGAGCCTGAACAGGGACAGCTCCCTTGGTGTCGATAAGGCCCCGGGTATACTATCCAACACGCACCCAGCAGCCCCGCCTTCGTAAGATAGGCGCTTTGCCCAGCAATTGCCAGAGGCTTTTCGCTAAACCTTTCCCGCGCCGTTCAATGCGGCAGCGGCTGTTTCGATGCGTTGGGCGATCGAGCCCAAGCCTTCGGCCACGCTGCTCACCCAGCCCTCCTGATGAGTCTGGTGGAGCTGTTCGTTTTGCTGATAGGATTTTGTATCCGCCTGCAGCGCCTCGATCTTGCGCTGCGCTTCCACAAGCTCGTCCGCAAGCGAAATCGCCGCCATAACCGCGATCCGTTGATCGCCGATCTCTCCAAAAGAGCCGCGATAGGCTTCAATCTTGCTCTCGACGATGCCAGCAAGATGCTGGAGGTGCAGCTCTTCGCCCTCTTCACATGCCAGCCGATAGGGTCGGCCGCCGATAGTCACCGAAACATGGGGCAAATTACGCGCTCCCTAGCTGGCATCATGGGCACTGAGCAGCGCCTTCAAGGTGGCGCTGGCGCGTTCCAGCCGCTTACCGGCTTCCTTTGCCGCCCCTTCAATGCGTTTTGATTTTGCCAGCGTCCCGTCAAGCTCTACCGCGAGGCGGGCGCGATCATCCTGCATCACCGCAAATTCCTGACTTTGGTCGCCCGACTGCTGATCCTGAATCACGCGCCGCTCCACTGCAGCGTCCAGATGATCCAGAGCTTTGGCAATGCGCTTAAGCGCCACGTCAAGGCGGTGCGGCAGCGGGGTCATGGGTTTAGCGCTCCATCATACTAATGCTAAGCTTACTATGCCTTTCTTACGCCACAGTTGCAAATAGTCCGCAAAAATACGTCGGCGCCCTGTTTCGGGCAGGGCCTCAAATCAGCCTTCCGGTACCGCGGCGCTCTCACATCCAGCGTTGAGGCGGTGTACTTTGCGGTCTCAAGGCGGTCTCATTTCCAGCGGCGCAGCGCTCATATTCATTGACAGGTCATGTCCAAATGCTATCAAACCACGGTGTTTTGCCTTTAAAATCGTGAGTGCGAGTAAAAATTTAGTGACGCACATCACGCTCATTTGCCCCTATAGTGCTTCCGCAAGCTTTTTTAACTAAGGATGGTTCCATGGCAGTTCCGGTTTCTCACAATGACATGGCCAACGCCATCCGCGCTCTATCTATGGACGCTGTCGCCAAAGCGAAGTCTGGTCACGCCGGTTTGCCGCTAGGCGCCGCCGATATCGCTACGGTGCTCTATCGCGATGTGATGAATTTTGATCCTGCCCATCCGCATTGGTTCAACCGCGACCGTTTCGTATTGTCTGGCGGTCACGGTTCTATGTTGCTCTACGCGCTGTTCTATCTCACGGGCACCAAGGGCATGACCCTTGACGAAATCAAGAACTTCCGCCAGCTCAATTCCTTGACCCCGGGCCATCCGGAATATCACCATACCCAAGGTGTGGAGACGACCACCGGCCCGTTGGGTCAGGGACTGGCCACAGCGGTTGGCATGGCGCTGGCCGAGCGGATGATGAATGCGCAGTTCGGCGATCTGTGCAACCACCACACCTATGTCCTGTGCGGTGACGGCGATCTGATGGAAGGTGTCAGCCAAGAGGCGATTGCCATCGCCGGACACCTGGCCTTAAGCAAGATGATCGTGATTTATGATCATAACAGCATCACCATCGACGGGCCGCTCGGCGTCGCCGATTCTGTCGATCAAGTGGCGCGCTTCAAGGCCTGCGGTTGGAACGCTTTTCCCATCGACGGCCATGACCCCAAGGCCATTTTAAAAGCCATCAAGCGTGCCCAGAAATCCGACAAGCCAACCATGATCTCCGCCAAAACGGTGATCGGATTTGGTGAGCCTACCAACGCCGGAACGGCTAAGGCTCATGGCGAAATCACCGATGCGGAAGTTGCAGGCACGCGCGCCAAGCTGGGCTGGAACCATCCAGCGTTTGAAATTCCAGCCGATATCCTCGCCAAATGGCGCACGGCTGGCAACAAGGGCAAGCGCGCACACAAAGCCTGGAAGCTCAGCCTGAACCAATCGGCCCAAAAGGAAGAGTTCTCCCGCCGCATCGCCGGAGTGTTGCCTACCAATCTTGGAGCGGTTATCGCCGACGCCAAGAAAAAGCTCGCGTCCGACCCCACTGAAATGGCAACCCGCAAGGCCGGAGAAGCAGCGCTGAAACTGCTCGCGCCGCTGGTGCCGGAGTTGGTCACTGGCTCGGCAGATTTGACCGGCTCTAACAATACCAAGGTGGAAGCGACCAAAGAAATCAACACCGGCAATTTCAATGGACGGTATGTCCACTGGGGCGTGCGTGAATTTGGCATGGCGGCAGCTTGCAACGGACTGTCACTGCACGGCGGTATCATCGCTTCGGGAGCAACCTTCCTCGTGTTCACTGACTATGCCCGCCCGGCCATTAGGTTGAGCGCGCTTATGGGTGCGCATGTCATCCATGCCATGACGCATGATTCGATCGGTCTGGGCGAGGATGGCCCAACCCATCAGCCTGTCGAGCAACTGGCATCTTTGCGCGCAATTCCGAATCTTCTGGTGTTCCGCCCTGCAGATCAGACCGAAACGCTTGAGGCTTGGGAAGCGGCACTGCGCCATAAGAATTCCGC
>JANXSV010000188.1 GCA_025356505.1 Methylovirgula sp. | reverse complement strand
GCCCAATACCTTGAGCGAGTCTATGAAGCCGTCTTTGAAATCATCCGAAAGATCGAACTTGTCCCCATAGCTGACAGAGCCGTCCGCCTCGGTGATCTTAGCGTTTCCGACGGCCAAAACGCGCTTGCTCGTTCGGTTATAAGTTACGCGGTTCGCCTGTAAAACGCGGCCTTTATAGTAAATTTGCACATCGCCGACGGCGGAAACAGTGTCATTATTCTTGTTGTAGACCATTTCATTGGCCTCAACGAGCATTTTGTCAGGATCTGGTGCAGTGGTCGCAGCAGTTGCGGTTTGCGAAAAAAGCAGGGTGGTCACGATTAGGCAGGAAACGAATAGGCAAGCGGAAGCCGCCGCAGTCAATGCGTTCAAACTAAGCCAATATGAAAACGAAGAGAAACGGACTACCATTTCTCTTGGGCGCACCCGCCGCCCCATTCAGCCATCCTCCTGGTGCAAAAGCATTAATGCACCGAACAAAATCCCGATTGTGGCCGGAGTCCAGGCTGCCAGACTGGTGTTTAACACCCCGGCACCCCCCAGATCTCCAACCAATTTCTGGACAACATAAAGCACGAAGCCCGCAGCGACGCCACCGGAAACCATCCGTGCAACCCCACCCATTCTAAAAAAACGCAGACTGAAAGACGCAGCTACCAAAACCATTGCCACCAACAAAAGCGGACGCGAAAGCAGCGTCTCATACCTCAATCTATACCGCGTGGAGTTAAGGCCAGCTTCCTGCATGCGCGAAGAAAGCGCCGGAAGTTCCCAAAATGGGACGGCATCGGGAGCCAAAAAGCTTTGTGTCACTTCTGCAGCGGTTAAATTCGTCGCTAAATTGTAACTGCCAACAAGTTCCGGCGGTTCGCCCACCCGAAGCACACGGGTTCCCGTTAGCAGCCAGAAGCCTGTGTTGAGTTGCGCGTCGCTCGCCTCTATACGCTCCTGAAAGACGCCTTTGAGGTCAAAAACAAATGCGGTCACATTCGAAAGCTTGCGTCCCGAGTCCGCGGCCTTCTCGGCGCGTAAAATGGCCTGTCCATCGCCGCTCCTTTGTCTGATCCACAAGCTGGTGTCAGGGCCGCTCGGTGAAAAGCGCGTGAACAACTGAGCTTCAATGTGGTCAGCCCGCTCTTTCAGTAGCGCCGAGACCGGATTGTAAATGGTGGTGGCAAAGACTCCGAAAACAAAGGCGACCAACAAAGGCGGAAACAAAAA
The DNA here is from genome assembly GCA_025356505.1 of Methylovirgula sp. Classification (GTDB taxonomy): domain Bacteria; phylum Pseudomonadota; class Alphaproteobacteria; order Rhizobiales; family Beijerinckiaceae; genus JANXSV01. Next base: position 995 of record JANXSV010000188.1, on the reverse strand, counting down.
CTGCCAAACGGAAACGCCCGATGCGCGCGCGACCACAAGTTCCATCTTGCGCGTAAGGTTCAGAAAAGCAGCCATTGCACCGATGAGAATCATGAAGGGCATGACTTGCTCAACGATGGCTGGGACGCGGATTAGCGACAAAAATGCGATAAAACTACCGCTTGCATTGGTCGTTTCGCCTGAACGGCGCAATAATTCGACCAAATCGATGATGTAGACAAGCGTGAACACCGTGCCAAATGCGGCCAGACAGGCTTTCGCAAACCGCGCGCCGATATAGAAGCCGAGAGTTCTTCCAATCACGCCGGATTATCCCCATTTGCAAGGCTCAAGTCTGATGGGACGCGCCTCGTGCGTCCGGCCCATAGCAAATAAGCCGTGGCTGAACCGATGGTGAGCAGTGGAACTGCATAGGCCAATATAACGCCAGCAGAATTTCGCAACATGAAGGTTGAAGCTGCTGCACCGGCGATGCGGACTGCGATCAGCGTCGCGACACTTATGGCAATGGCTGCCCCGCGCCCCTGGCGCGTGGTGCGAGCCTGCCCGAGCCCGATAAAGGCAATAAGTGCAAAGGCGAGCGCGTAAAGCGGATTGATAAAGCGGTCTTGCAGCTCAGCCCGTATGCGTCCTGTTTGAGCGGCAAGCGCAGGCTGGGTCAGGTCTGCGTTGACCAACTCTTGAGTTTCGCGCTCGCGCGGGACGAAATTCAGCGCATTGGAGCTTGGTGCAAATTGAGACAAATCAATCGCATAGCGGTCAAACGTCACGATAGCTGCATCATCTGAGCCTGAATCCTGCCGCTGCACACTGCCTTTTTCCATTATGAGGTAGTTTTGTCCGTTAATGTCGACTGTTTTACCGACTTCCGCCAGATAAACCGCGATTTTGGCAGGGTCTCGGCGATCCTGCATAAATACGCCGAGAAGCTCGCCGTTTGGCCCGCGTTCGCGATAATGAAAGAGAAATCCGTCCGTGAGAGGTATAAATTGCCC
>JANXSV010000348.1 GCA_025356505.1 Methylovirgula sp. | reverse complement strand
GCCTGAGCGCTGCGGCCTTTACCAATCTCAGCCATGATCATCTCGATTATCACGCCAGCCTTGCTGATTATCTTGCCGCTAAGCTCCGGCTGTTCGATACGCTGCTTCAGCCCGGACAACCTGCCGTTATCGACGCGGATTCCACGGTGGCGGATCAGGTGATTGCCGCCTGTAGGGCGCGCGGGCTTGATGTGCAAACCACAGGCACCAAGGGTACTGCTCTACGCCTGTTCAAAGCCACGCGAAACGGCTTGCACACCTATCTCGAAATTGGCCATTCCGGTATGGAATTTGCGCTGAACCTGCCCCTGCTCGGTGATTTCCAAGTGGCCAACGCTCTAGTTGCCGCGCAGCTATGCATTTCGTGCGGCGCTCGCCCGGCGCAGGTCTTTAAAGCCCTTGAAAATTTGCAGGGCGCGCCAGGCCGACTCGAACTGGTGGGTGCCCGCCATCAAGCACCGATATTTATCGATTATGCCCATAAGCCGGATGCGCTGGAGAAGGCGCTTGTTGCGCTTAGGCCTTTTGTCACCGGACGCCTCATTTGCATTTTTGGCTGCGGCGGAGACCGGGATAAAACCAAGCGGCCTCTCATGGGGGAGATCGCCTCACGCCTTGCCGAAGTCACAATTATCACCGACGACAACCCCCGCAGCGAGGATCCAGCCACGATTCGCCGCGAGATTTTGTACGCAGCGCCTGCGGCCCTTGAAATAGCCGATCGCGGCGCAGCCATAGGGCACGGGGTGCGGATGTTGGAAAGCGGAGATGTTTTGTTGATCGCTGGAAAAGGCCATGAAACCGGCCAGATTATTGGCGCTAATACTCTGCCTTTTTCCGATCATGATGCGGTTAAGGCAGCGTTGGAGGCGCTGACATGAGTTTGCCTCTTTGGTCCGGCCTCGGTCTTGTTGCGCCACTCAATGCACGTGTGCTTGGCACATTGCCAAGCGACGTCGGCGGCATTTCCATCGATACACGCACCTTGGACGCAGGCGACCTGTTTTTTGCGATCCAGGGCGACATCCATGATGGGCATGACCATGTTGAAGCCGCCTTCAAAAACGGCGCAGCCGCTGCGGTCGTTTCGGAAGCCAATGCCGATCGGCTGAAATCCTTCGGCACACTTTATATTGTTCACGATGTGTTGCGCGCGCTTGAAGATCTTGGCCGCGCGGCAAGAGCCCGCTCCACCGCGAAAATTATTGCGGTCACCGGATCTGTCGGCAAAACCAGCACAAAAGAAGCTCTGCGGACAGTTCTGGGGCATTTTGGACAGACCCATGCCTCGGCGGCCTCGTACAATAATCACTGGGGCGTACCGCTCACGCTTGCACGCATGCCTGTGGAGGCGAAGTTCGGCGTCTTCGAAATCGGCATGAATCACGCCGGGGAAATCACGCCGCTGGTGGCCATGGTGCAGCCTCATATCGCCATCATCACCACCGTTGCCCCGGTACATCTTGAGCACTTTGCCTCGGTGGAGGACATCGCCAAAGCAAAGGCCGAAATCTTCACCGGCGTTGTCGAAGGTGGAACAGCCATTTTCCATGGCGATATCCCGCAAAGCACAATGCTGTTGAAGGCGGCGCGCAAAGCCAAGGTGCATAATATCCTGACGTTCGGCCTGCATGAACATGCCGACGCGCATCTCGATTATATCGAACTGAAAGAACACTCGTCGCTGGTCACGGCGAACGTGCTGGGGAAAACCATCCGCTATGAACTCGGCTCGCCCGGGCAGCATCTTGCAATCAATTCGCTGGCGCAAATGCTGGCAGCGGGGGCTTGCGGCCTCGATCTCGACGCGGTTGCCGCCGCCATGGGTGAAGTACGCCCGGCCAAAGGACGCGGCGACAGGCTGGAGTTTACTCTCCCGCAGGGCAAAATCACGCTGATTGACGAAAGCTATAATGCCAATCCGGCCTCGATGCGCGCGGCGTTGGCTTTGCTCGGCCAGAGCGAACCGGCCGCCGGTGGCCGCCGCATTGCCGTGCTGGGCGATATGCTCGAACTTGGCGCGCAAGGCAACAGCCTTCACGCCGGACTGCTCGATGCGGTGCTCGAAGCCAATGTCGATTTGGTTTTTGCCGGTGGGCCGCAGATGCGCAATCTCTATGATGTGCTGCCGGTGGCAAAACTCGGTGCCTATGCCGCCAACGGCCCGGATTTGTACGAGCCCCTGAAATATTTCCTCAATGCCGGAGACATAGTCATGGTCAAAGGCTCCAACGGCAGCAAAATGGGCAAGATCATTGCCGCTTTTAAAGCTGAATTCACCGACACACCGGCTTCATAGGGACCAACCATGCTTGCCCTGCTCCAGCAATTTCATAGCTACATCGGCCCGCTGAACCTGTTTCGGTATCTGACGTTTCGCACCGGCGGTGCCATTGCGACAGCTCTGTTCTTTGTGATGTTTTTCGGCCCGCGGATTATCGCAGCGCTGCGCATCAAGCAAGGCAAAGGACAGCCGATCCGCACTGATGGTCCGCAAAGCCATCTGGCCAAACGCGGCACACCGACAATGGGCGGCCTGATGATTTTGTCGGGACTCATAGTTACCACGCTGCTCTGGGCCAAGCTTGACCCTTACGTTTGCGCCGATGTTGCCTGCTCGAAGCTGCTATGGTCGAAGGCCGCGCTGCACGCTTCGCTTTATGTGCTCATCGTGATGTTTGTCACCATTGGCTTCGGCCTGATTGGCTTTTATGACGATTATCTCAAGGTGACCAAACAGTCCCACAATGGTCTCTCGGGACGCGTGCGCCTTTGTATCGAAGCTCTTATTGCGGCATTGGCCTGCCTTGCAATGATGTGGATAGACCCGTCTGACACGACAACTTCGCTCTACGTGCCGTTTATCAAAGAGCCAATCCTCAACTTGAGCTGGTTCTTCCCGCTGTTTGGCGCCTTGGTTATCGTGGCCGCGGGCAATGCCGTGAACCTCACCGACGGGCTCGACGGGCTGGCGATTGTCCCGGTGATGATCGCCGCCGCCACCTTCGGGCTGATCGCATATCTCGCCGGTAACGTCATTTTCGCCAGCTATCTTGGCATCGAGCATGTCAATGGTTCGGGTGAACTCCTCGTGGTGTGCGGGGC
>JANXSV010000177.1 GCA_025356505.1 Methylovirgula sp. | reverse complement strand
CACGCCTCCTGGGCGAACGATCTTCTGCGTCAAATTCCAGACGGGTTGATTTCACTGTGCCGCGGGCGGAAGAAAAAGCCTCCCGCGTCGGCGGTTTGCTAGCGATGCATTCGCTCGGGCGGCCCAAGTGGACCGACCGGAACTACACGGCGCTGGCGCGTGAGGGTTTTGAAAAAAATGCCATCTGCTACCGCGCCATACGCATGGTGGCCGAGGCGGCGGCATCCGTACCCTGGCTGATTTTCGATGGACGAACCGAGATCATCTCGCATCCGCTGCTGGACTTGCTGAACACGCCCAATCCGCGCGAGGCCGGGCCGGTGTTTCTGGAAACCCTGTTCGGCCATCTCTATGTCTCAGGCAATGCCTATGTCGAGGCTGTGAGCGTCGATGGCCAGCCGAAAGAGTTTTACGCGCTCAGGCCCGACCGCATCAAGGTCGTACCGGGGCGCGATGGCTGGCCCGAGGCTTATGAGTATTCCGTTGGCTCGGATATGGTACGTTTTCCTGCCAATTCGACGGCTGCAAATCAGGGTTTCTGCCCGATTTTGCACCTCAAATTATTCCATCCCCTCGATGATTATTACGGCCTTTCGCCTCTCAACGCCGCGCAAAAAGCGCTTGATGTGCATAATGCCGCCTCAGCCTGGAACAAGGCCCTGCTCGATAATGCGGCGCGGCCTTCGGGCGCCTTGGTTTACACGTCGCAAAACGGTGCAACCCTCAGCCAAGAGCAATTTGACCGCCTGAAAGCCGAGTTGGAGGAAAGCTTTGAAGGCGCGCGCAATGCCGGGCGTCCGCTGATTTTGGAGGGTGGGCTGGACTGGAAGGCGCTGTCGATGTCGCCCCAGGATATGGATTTTATGGAGGCAAAGGCCAGCGCCGCGCGCGAAATTGCTCTGGCTATGGGCGTTCCACCGCTGGTGTTGGGCCTGCCGGGCGATAATACTTTTGCCAATTATGCCGAGGCCAACAAAGCCTTCTGGCGGCAGACCGTCATCCCGCTTATTGCCCGCACCCAAAAGGCCTTTGCCACTTGGCTTACCCCCGTTTACGGGCCAAATATACGGCTCGATTACAATGTTGACCGTATCGAGGCGCTGGCGACAGACCGCGCCGCGGAGTGGGCCCGCATCGACGCGGCGTCATTTCTCACCCAGGACGAAAAGCGCGAGGCCGCAGGCTACGGGGCCAGCCCCAAACTTCAGGGCGGCACCACGCTTCAGGGCGGCGCAAAGCCTCAGGCTGGCCTCAATCCAGCGGCAAACGCCAAACCATTGTGAGGGAGGCCGGATGACCGACGTGACACAAAGCATCATTTCGCGCGGAGATCTGGCGCATTTGGCGCTGGTTTTATGGGCCACGGGCGCATCTGCGCTGCTTGGCTATGTTTTAAAAGAGCTTTCCGCCGCCAACCGCCGCTTTGACGAGTTGGTCCTGCAACTGGCGCTGTTTAACCGCCGCTTTGGAGATGACAGATGAAATCACTCGCCGCACTCAAACGCTTGCCCAAAAACGCCAACAAGGCCCAGAAGCCAGACCCGCAAAAGGTGATCGGCAGCTTTGTCCGCAACCTTGAAAAGCTCGGCGCGAAGGCCGCCAAGGCCAAATAAACCGGACGTTACTCCCGCACTGGCCTCCCCGCGGAGGCCTTTTTCATTTTAAGGACGCAGATTCTAAGGACATCTCATGGCCACTCCTCTCCCGCTGGAAACCGCGTCGCTCGGCACGCCTTTCGAGACCAAACGCGCAGCGGTTTCTGTCGCAAATATCTCGAAAAGTGGCAGCTTCGACGGCTACGCCAGCCTGTTCAATGTTATTGATCTGGGGCGCGACGTGGTTCTGCCCGGCGCGTTCAAAGATAGCCTCGCGGCGCGCAAGCCCGGCAGCGTCAAAATGTTGTGGCAGCATGATGCCGCGCAGGTCGTCGGCTCATGGACCCGCATCATCGAGGATCATAAAGGCCTGAAAGTCAGCGGCCAGCTGAACCTCGCCGTGGCTAAAGCGCGCGAAGTATATGCGCTCATGTTGGAGGGCGCGGTGGACGGACTTTCCATCGGCTTTCGGGTTCAGCAGGCGAGCAAAGACCCTTCAACCGGCATCCGCCGCCTTGTTAAACTCGACCTGTGGGAAGTCTCGATTGTGACTTTCCCGATGTTGCCTGCCGCCAGGGTGGAGCAGGTGAAACAATCATCCGCCGCGCGGCTGGCAGCGGCGATCCGGCGCGGAACGATGATTGCGGCGGAGAGCCGAATTTTGGCGGAAACAAAGACGCAGACTGACGCAAATTTCGTCTGGCGGCGGCCATAAACGCAGCCTCAGCCTCCCTTAAAGTCAAACTCTTCGACCCTAACCAACCTCGTGACGATCATGGCAAATGGACAAGCGGGGGAGCCTCCAATACAGACGGGTTTAACCCAACTCAGCCCGGATGGCACGATTATACAACTGCTCCAACTATGGTCTGTTCAGTTGATCAAAATTGTTCAAGGGATGAAATGCGCGATTATTTATCTCGCTTTGCCGTGCCTGGACAAGACCCAACAATTCCTGTCATTTCCGGCAATGATTATCTTGTCTATGACCCTCGGACAGGTATTTATGCGGGAAAAGTTCGCACCGAAATCTCTGACGACGGGCTCACGGTTAAAAACAGAACTTTGCCCGGTCATACTTTTATGATGGCCGGATCACCCGAACAGCCTACCAGGACGCTTTCGGC
>JANXSV010000166.1 GCA_025356505.1 Methylovirgula sp. | reverse complement strand
TGGCGAAATCACGCCGCCGGCAAAATTCGTGCATGACATGGACGGACGTCGCGGCCAGGCCATTTCATCTTTGGTGTCGGGCGGTTGTATCGTCTCTGGGTCTTCGCTTAAGCGAAGTCTGCTGTTCACCGGCGTGCGGGCGAACTCGTTTTCCTCGGTCGAAAATGGAGTGATCCTGCCGTATGTGGATATTGGTCGAAACGCAGCGTTGAAAAATGTTGTGGTGGACAGAGGCGTCAAAATTCCGGCCGGACTGGTGGTTGGGGAAGATCCGGTGCTTGATGGCAAACGGTTTCGCCGGACGGAGTCAGGCATCTGCCTCATCACGCAACCGATGATTGATAAATTGGGCCTATGACCGACATCAAAGTTCTCTCTGTCACCTCCGAGATCTACCCTCTGATTAAAACCGGGGGATTAGCGGATGTTGCCGGCGCGCTGCCGCTCGCGCTGGCCAAACATCACGTGGATATGCGCACCCTCATTCCGGGTTATCCGGTCGTGAAGGCCGCGCTGACCAATCCGGTTGCCGTTCACAGCTTCAAAAACCTGTTCGGAGCAAAGGCGAGCCTGCTCTACGGGGAAGTGGCAGGGCTGAAACTCTACGTGTTAGACGCGCCACATTTATATGATCGTCCGGGAAACCCCTATGTCGGGTCAGACGGGAAAGACTGGCCTGACAACCCGCAGCGATTTGCGGCGCTTTCCCGCGTCGGTGCTGATATAGGTAAGGGCGTCTTAAAAAGCTTCCGGCCAAATATCATCCAGTGCCATGATTGGCAGGCTGGATTTGTTCCGGCCTACCTCCATTATGACGGAGGACCCAGGCCGAAAACAATTATGACGGTTCATAATCTGGCGTTTCAGGGGCGCGCCGCTGCGGCCCTGCTGCATGACCTGGCCCTGCCACCCAGCAGTTTCACTGTGAACGGGGTGGAGTATTTTGGCGACATATCCGCTTTAAAATCCGGTTTGCAGTTTGCTGACGTTATTACGACGGTTTCTCCGACCTACGCCAAAGAAATTCGGGAGCCTGAAGCCGGAATGGGCCTTGATGGACTGCTCGAGGTCCGGAAAGATGTGCTTGCCGGCATTCTTAACGGCGTCGATACCCAGGTTTGGGATCCGGCAACGGATGGGAGGATAGCCGCGCCCTTCAGCTCCGGTTCCGTTTCGGGGCGCGCAAAATCCAAGGCTGCATTGCAGACGCGCCTCGGTTTGACCCCGAACGCTAAAGCGCCTGTTCTTGGCGTTATAAGTCGCCTGTCCTGGCAGAAGGGGCTCGATCTTTTGCTTGAAGCGCTGCCGATGATTATGGCGGAGGGCGCGCAGGTCGCGTTGCTCGGGTCTGGTGAAAAGGAATTAGAGACAGGCTTCATGGCGGCAATGGCGCGCTATCCCGGACAGGTCGGCTGTGTCATCGGATATGATGAGAGCCTCGCACATCTCTTGCAAGCCGGGTCTGACGTTATTCTGGTTCCTTCGCGCTTCGAACCCTGCGGGCTGACGCAGCTTTGCGCGCTGCGATATGGGGCCGTGCCGCTGGTGGCACGGGTGGGCGGGTTGAATGACACGGTGATCGACGCGAATGATATGGCGTTGGCGGCAGGCGTCGCTACCGGCGTCCAATTCGGCCCGGTCAACGGCAGTCAATTTCAAGATGCGCTGCGGCGGACATTAAAATTGTTTCGCCAGCCGAAAATATGGAAGAAAATACAGGCGAACGGGCTTAAAACCGATGTTTCGTGGCTGCGTCCTGCGGCGCAATATGCCGAACTTTACCGCCATGTGCTGGCGAAATAACTAGGATAATCTGATGATCGAAACCGTAAAAACCGCCCCGATAGACGGTCAAAAGCCAGGCACCTCAGGCCTGCGCAAAAAGGTAACTGTGTTTCAGCAGCCGCCTTATTTGGCGAATTTTGTGCAGTCGATTTTCAACAGTCTTAGCGGTTTCGAGGGGAAAACCCTGGTTCTTGGCGGCGATGGCCGGTTTTTCAACGTCGAGGCCATTCAGATTGTGCTTAAAATGGCGGCGGCGAATGGCTTTGGACGGGTCATCGTGGGCCAGAATGGGATTCTCTCCACCCCTGCCGCGTCGCATATGATCCGAAAAAATCAGGCTTTCGGTGGAATCATCCTATCTGCAAGCCACAATCCCGGCGGCCCGGATGGCGATTTCGGTATCAAGTACAATGCTTCAAACGGTGGTCCTGCCCCCGAGAAGATCACCGACGCGATATTTGCCATCACCAAGACCTTGACTGAATACAAAATCATTCAGTCGAATGATGTCGACTTGAGCAAAATCGGGGCCGTCAAACTCGACGCTATGAGTGTTGAAGTGGTTGATCCGGTTACTGATTACCTGGCGATGATGCAGGAGCTATTCGATTTTGACGCCATTCGCGGTCTCTTCCAAAGTGGCTTTAGAATGAAATTTGACGCGATGTCAGCCGTGACGGGCCCCTATGCGCATCGGATTTTGGAAGATGTGTTGGGCGCACCGGCAGGCACAGTCCTGAACGGCACGCCCCTGCCGGACTTTGGCCATCACCATCCGGACCCGAATCTGGTTCACGCCAAAGCGATTTATGACATGGCGATGAGCGCTGATGGACCTGATTTGTGCGCGGCGTCAGATGGTGACGGTGACCGCAATCTCATTATTGGCAAGAGCCAGTTCATAACACCGTCGGATTCTCTGGCGATGCTGTGTGCCAATGCTCACCTTGCCCCGGCCTATAAAGCCGGGCTTGCAGGCATTGCCCGATCCATGCCCACCAGTGCCGCGGCGGATCGTGTGGCTGAGAAGCTGAAAATCAATATTTTCGAAACACCTACGGGCTGGAAGTTCTTCGGTAACCTGCTTGATGCGGGCAAGGCGACCATTTGCGGCGAGGAAAGCGCTGGCACGGGGTCCAGTCACGTGCGCGAAAAAGACGGGCTCTGGGCCGTATTGTTGTGGCTCAATATTCTCGCTGTGCGCAAACAAAGCGTTGCGGAAATCGCCAAAGAGCATTGGCAGATTTACGGGCGTAACTACTATTGCCGCCATGATTATGAAGAAGTGGCTTCGGCAGGCGCCAATGATCTCGTGGCGGATTTGCGCGCCAAACTTCCAACCCTCAAAGGGCAATCGATAAACGGCAAAATTGTCGCCAACGCTGATGATTTTGCCTATCACGATCCTGTTGATGGGTCAGATTCAGCGCATCAAGGCATTCGTATCCTGTTTGAAGACGGCTCCCGCGTGGTGTACCGCCTCTCCGGCACTGGCACTGAGGGCGCAACCCTCCGTGTTTATATCGAACGCTTCGAAGACGAACCATCAAAGCTGGCGCAGGACACGCAAATGGCCTTGGCAGATCTTATCGCCATTTCGCGCGATTTTGCCCAGATCGCCAAATATACCGGCAGGCAAGAGCCGAGCGTAATTACCTGATGGCAGTGCCGGCCTCCGAGCCGCTGGGTGTGACACTCACAGCCGGCGGCGTCAATGTTGCGGTATTTTCACGTCACGCGACAAAAATTGAATTTTGTCTGTTCAACGGCAAAAGCGAAACACGCTTCGCATTGACGCAGCGCTTGGGCGATGTCTGGTTTGACCATGTCGAAGGCGTCAAGGCTGGCGCGCGCTACGGGCTGCGCGCTTACGGACCTTACGAGCCGGAACGGGGACATCGTTTCAATCCCAATAAATTGCTAATCGATCCCTATGCGCGCGCTTTGGAGGGTGATCTCACATTGCACGAAACCATGTTTGGTTATGACAGGGCCAGTCCGGACCGGGACCTGAGTTTTTCAATGACAGACAGCGCGCCGTTTGTGGCAAAATGTCTTGTCACTGAAACACCTGAAACCGCAGTGCGGCCGTCCCGGGTCGCTTGGGACAGAACCGTGCTTTACGAAGCGCACGTTAGAGGATTGACAAAGCTTTACGACAAAGTGCCTGAGGCGGAACGAGGACGGATTTCGGGCCTTTCAAATCCGCAGATCATCGCGCATTTTCAAAGCCTGGGCATAAATACCCTTGAGCTAATGCCACTCAGCGCCTCGCTGGACGAGCGTCATCTCGCCCCGCTCGGTCTCACAAATTACTGGGGCTATAATCACGTTGCCTTTTTCACGCCAACTCCGCGCTTGAGCAGCGGCTGGAGCGAGGTTGCGCAGACCACCCGCCGCTTGCACGAGTCCGGTATCGAGACACTCGTCGATGTGGTTTATAATCATACCGGTGAGGGTGACGCTCTGGGACCGACGGTTTGTTTTCGCGGCTTGGACAATGCAAGCTATTATCGACTTTTGCCGGACAATCCACGCTTTTACATTGATGATATGGGCTGTGGAAACTGCCTCGCGCTGGACCGCCCGTGGAATGTGCGATTGGTGATGGATAGTTTGCGGGCGTGGGCGAAATGGGGCGGCGTGCAGGGCTTCCGTTTCGACCTTGCTCCGGCGCTCGGGCGGCTTGCCAATGGATTTGATGCGGCGGCCCCGCTGATGAGCGCAATTCTGCAAGACCCGGTTTTGCAAGACATGAAGCTGATCGTCGAACCGTGGGATATTGGCCCCGGGGGCTACCAACTGGGCCAGTTTCCAGCCGCTTGGGGCGAGTGGAATGACAAATATCGTGACACGATGCGCGATTTCTGGCGGGGCTCTGCCACCCTCTCGGAATTTGCCACGCGGCTCTGCGGATCGCAGGACTTCTTTTCGCATAAGCGGCCATCGCGCAGTGTCAACTTTATCACGGCGCACGACGGCTTCACGCTTGCCGATCTGGTTGCCTTTGAGCACAAGCATAATGAGGCCAACGGCGAGCAAAATCGTGATGGCTCAAATGAAAACCGCTCCTGGAATCACGGCGTCGAGGGCCCAACCGCCGACGAGGGCGTGCTCGCAGCGCGCCTGCGGGATCAGCGCAATCTGTTGGCGACACTCATGCTGTCTCGCGGCACGCCGATGCTGTCTCAGGGTGCTGAATTTGGCCAGGGTCAGGGTGGAAACAACAATGCCTATGCGCAGGACAACGCGATTTCATGGGCCAATTGGCAAAAAGCGGACGCCATCCTGCTGGCTTACACACAAAACCTGATCAAGCTGCGCCTTGATCTCGCCGAGTTTATCGTCGACGCATTTGTGCAGGGCGATGAGGTGCGCTGGTTTACATTTGCTGGCGCACCGCTCGGCGAGGATCAATGGCATAGATCAAATGAACCTGGCGTCGTCATGGTTTTGACCCAGGGCGCAAAGCAAGTGGCGCTGTGCTTCAACCGAAGTGATATCGCCCATGATCTCTGTCTCCCGGCAGCTCATCACGGCCTGTGGCGGATGAATTTCAGCACGCAAGCCGAAGACGGAATTGATGTTGATCATCTCGTGCCGTCCGCAATTGCAGCACGTTGTGTTTGCGTATTCAAAACGTATTAACCCGGCAGAGCTTTTAAGGTCTGATCTGGTGAGACGGCAATGAGCAGCCTTGACAATGACCCGCGCAAGCTCAAGGAAAGGCCAGCGCCGCGCCCGTATTGAGGAAAGTCCTGTCGCGATTCGCATTACAGACCCATTTGGAGATAGACATGCTTTATGAAGCCACCGTATCTGCCTTTACACAGCAGCTTGGCGCACTCGCGGCCATCCTTGAAAAGGCAGAAGCTTTTTGCGCCGCCAAAAAGGTTGATCCGTCCGTGATCTTGTCCAGCCGTTTGGCACCGGACATGTTGCCGTTTTTACGTCAGATTTTAATCGCCTGCGATTTTGCCAAGAATTGTTCCGGACGGCTCGCCGGTGGCGAAGTTCCGAAGTTCGAAGATAACGAGAAGACTTTCGAAGACCTGAAGGCCCGCATCGCCAAAACGACCGCTTATCTGGCAACTCTGGACAAGCACGCCATCGATACTGCTGCCGGGCGTGTTCTGGAGTTCCCGATCGGACCCAACAAAATGAAAATGGAGATCGCGGCCTATGCGCTACGCTTCGCGCTGCCCAACTTTTATTTCCATTCAGCGACCGCGTATAATATCTTGCGCGAAAATGGCATTGAGATCGGCAAGCGTGACTTCATGGGTCAAGTAACCGGTTTGGATGCGGCATAAGGAGACGCTATGACTATTCAACGTATTGGCATCGGCAAACGCATGAGCGCGGCTGTGGTGCATGGCGACACGGTTTATCTGGCTGGTCAGGTAGCAGATCAGAGCGCAGGCAAAAGTGTAACTGAACAAACTGCAGAGGTTTTGACCATTATCGATACGCTACTCCAAGAGGCAGGCACCGATAAAACCAAAATACTTTCGGCGACAATCTATTTGCCGGATATCAAAACCTTCTCTGAAATGAACTTGGCGTGGGACGCATGGGTGCCGCAGGGCCATACTCCGGCGCGCGCAACAGTTGAGGCGGCGCTGGCTGCCCCGCAGTATCGCGTGGAAATCTCCGTCATCGCTGCGAAATAACGCCGCTAGGCAGCGCATGAAGCCGCGGAGCATATGCCGCGGTTTTTTTCGTCGATTTACAACCGCCGTGATGCAGGCCTGAGTGGTGATTCAGGCCTGCATCCCACACCAGAATTAAAGGGTCCAGTTAGGCCAGATTGGCGAGCGCCGCGTCTAATGTCGCCTGCTTTTTCGCAAAACAGAAGCGCACGATGTTTTGCACCGGATTTTCTGAATAAAAAGCCGAAACCGGAATAGTGGCGACCCCGTTTTCAAGGACGAGCCGCTTGCAGAACTGCTCATCGGTCTCTGCCGTGCCGATATCGACAGTGAGGAAATAAGTGCCTTGTGACGGCAAAACCTTGTACCCGCGCGCTGTGAGGCCGGCACTCAGATAGTCGCGGCTTTTTTGAAAGTCAGCACGCATCGTGTCAAAATACGCAGTGTCTTTTCCCAGCCCGTAGGCTACGGCCACCTGTAAGTTTGGTGCCGTCGTATAGGTGAGAAACTGATGCGATTTGGCCAGCGCCTTGATCAAGTGCGGGGCGGCACAGACGAAACCTATTTTCCATCCGGTAAGCGAGAAAATCTTGCCGGCAGAGCCAATCTTGACCGTTCTGTTGCGCATGCCGGGCATGGCCATCAGCGGGATATGCATGCGGCCGTCAAAGGTGAGATGCTCCCACACTTCGTCACTGATCACAGTGACGTCATGTTTGACACAGTAGCGCGCCAGAAGCGCCAGCTGATCTCTATCGTAGACCGTGCCGGTGGGATTGAGCGGGTTATTAAACAGCACAAATCTGGTTTTGCTGGTGAAGGCGGCGTCGAGGTCAGCTTCGGTAAAGCCCCAGTGCGGCGGCTTAAGCGTTACAAATTTCGGCACACCTCCTGCCAGTTTTACGAGAGGGAGATAGGCATCATACATCGGCTGAAACAGGACGACTTCATCTCCCGGACTAAT
>JANXSV010000131.1 GCA_025356505.1 Methylovirgula sp. | reverse complement strand
TGTTGGCGTCAACAAGGCCACGAAAGGACTATTTGCCGCAGCGGACACGCCGCAAAAAATGGTCCTTCTTGGCGCGGAGCGCATCCGCGATCACATCAAAACCATCGGTCTGTTTCGCACCAAGGCGAAGCATGTGATGGCGCTCAGTGAAATTCTCATCCGGGATTTTGGCGGCGAAGTTCCAACCCGGCGCGATCACCTTGAGACCTTGCCTGGCGTCGGACGAAAAACCGCCAATGTGGTACTGAATATTTTTTTTGGCCAACCCTGTATCGCTGTCGACACCCATTTGTTTCGTGTCTCGAACCGTATTCCGTTGAGCCCCGGCAAAACGCCGCTTGCGGTAGAACTTGGCCTGATGAAAATAATTCCGCCGGAATACATGCGTCACGCCCATCATTGGCTGATCTTGCACGGTCGCTATATGTGCAAAGCCCGCGCTCCGCTGTGTAGCCAATGTCTGATTGTTGATCTTTGTAGATTTCCTGACAAAAACTTGGACGGCAAAAACATGAGAGGACTTCCCGATGACATTTGAAAACATCCTCGTTGAGACCAAGGACCGCGTTGGCCTGATCACCCTCAACCGCCCCAAGGCCTTGAATGCGCTGAGTTCGGCGCTGGTGGCTGAACTTAATCTGGTTCTGGAGCAGTTTGAGTCAGATGACAACATTGGCGCTATCATCATCACCGGATCGGAAAAAGCCTTTGCCGCGGGCGCGGATATCAAGGAGATGGCGTCAAAGACCTATGTTGAGGCCTATCTTGAAGACTTTATATCATCCTGGGAGCGCATCACCCGTGTGCGCAAGCCGATCATCGCCGCTGTTGCCGGTTTCGCGCTAGGTGGCGGCTGCGAACTCGCCATGATGTGCGACTTCATCATTGCGGCAGACACTGCAAAATTCGGACAACCGGAAATAAATCTTGGCGTCATGCCGGGGGCCGGTGGCACGCAGAGGCTCACGCGGTTCATCGGTAAAAGTAAGGCTATGGATTTGTGTCTCACAGGCAGGATGATGGACGCGCAAGAAGCTGAACGCTGCGGGCTGGTGTCCCGGTTGGTGCCTGCGGATAAGTTGATCGAAGAGGCGCTGAAAGCGGCGCACAGCATTGCTGCCAAGAGCCTGCCAGCCGCGATGATGACCAAGGAAAGTGTCAATCGCGCCTTTGAAACCACGCTGGCCGAAGGGGTGCGTTTTGAACGGCGCGTTTTTCACGCCATGTTCGCAACGCAGGATCAAAAAGAAGGCATGGCAGCCTTTGTCGAGAAGCGCCCCGCAAAGTTCAGCCATAAATGACCGATTTGCCGGTGCAGACGATATGCCTGCTTGGCCTCGTCGGCCTTGTCGCCGGATTTGTCGATGCGATTGCTGGCGGTGGCGGCTTGCTGACAGTTCCGGCGCTGTGGTTGGCCGGGCTGGACCCGATCGCCGCCCTGGCGACCAACAAGCTGCAAAGTACCTTTGGCTCCGGCGCGGCAACTTTGCGATTTCAGCGCGCTGGCCTGTTGGACACATCGCATCTACCCATAGCATTAGCCTCCAGCATAGGCGCGGTGTGCGGTGCCTTTTGCGTCAGCTTCCTGCCCAAGGAAACAATCAGCCTCGCTCTGCCGGTTATCCTGGTGTTGGTGGCGCTGTATTTTGCTCTCAGCCCAAAAATTACCGATGCCGACAGGCATCCACGCGTCGCCTGGCCGCTGGTTCTGGGCCTGTTTGTGCCGTTGATCGGTTTTTACGACGGAGCCTTCGGGCCGGGAACGGGATCGTTTTTCACGGCCGGTTTTGTCGGCTTGTCAGGGCTGTCTGTGGTGAAAGCCATCGCCCGAACGAAATTGGCCAATTTTGCCAGCAATAGCGCCAGCCTGGTGATTTTCCTGATCGGCGGTCATGTGGTTTGGATTGTAGGGCTGGTCATGGGTTTGGGACAGTTCATCGGGGCCTGGGCCGGCACACATGCGGCGTTGGGCTCGGGTGCCAGATTGGTCAAACCGCTGATTATCTTTATGTCGGTTGCGATGGCGTTGCGCCTCAGCTTTGCGCCGGGCGGCGCAGTGCAGTTTTTCTACAGTCGCCTGAGCGGCTTTTGATGACATCTGCGCGACAATTTCTGCGCCGCACTGATTTCACGGTTGACGGACAACGGTTTTTTCGCCTATATCGCCGCAATAAGCCGGGCTTGCGAAAGTGCCGGACTTCATTTTTTACTGCCTCGCCTTTGAGTGCAGAGGCTTTTGAGGAATAACAATGGCAAATACCAGTTCAGCAAAAAAAGCGGTCCGCAAGATTGCGCGCCGTACGGCTGTGAACAAGTCCCGCCGCAGCAACATGCGTACTTATGTCCGCAAGGTTGAAGAAGCACTGGCGTCGGGCGACGCTGCTGCCGCTTCTGCTGCCTTGGCCGCTGCGGAGCCAGTGATGATGCGCGCTGCTCAAAATGGCATCCTGATGAAGAACACCGCGTCGCGCAAGGTTTCGCGCCTGACCATCCGTGTTCAGGCTTTGGCCAAGGCCTAACCGCTTCGCCGGATAAAACGCCAATTTAGTTTCAAAAGCCGGGTGGTCAAACATCCGGTTTTTTTGTGCGCGGTTGATATATAACAAAAATTAAATGTAATATAACGGAAGCGCGCTCCTAAAAATGTGAATTGACATTTTTATCCCCCGGCACCATGTGAGTGCCATGGAACAACTGCATCTTTTCCGCTACAGGTTTCTCACCAGTGCCGCCCAAACTTTCAAGGCTGGCGCCTACTGGGTGCTGCACCGTATTCGGGAGGCGTAATGCGTTATTTTCCGCTGTTCGTTGATACCAAAGATGCTGAAATTCTTTTCGTTGGCGGCACAGATGGCGTGCTCTCCAAGCTCCGCCTTTGGCTGAAAACACAAGCGAAGTGCAGCGTTGTCGCGCTGGAAGCTGAGGCGGATATCGTCGATCTGGCCGCTCAAGGCAGGGTAGCGCTGTCTAAACGCGCGTTCCAGCTCCAAGATCTGGCGCAAAAACGCGTCATCATTGTTTCAACCGGCTCCCCCGTCGCCGACCATTTGGTGTCATGGCTGGCGCAACACTCCGGAAAGCTGGTCAATGTTGTTGACGATCCCGAAAATTGCACGGCTATCACAGCCTCACTGGTTGATCGGGACCCGTTGGTCATTGCTATAGGCACGGAGGGCGCGGCTCCAGTTTTGGCGCGGCGTATCAAGGCCGATCTTGAAGAGCGCTTGTCGCCAAAACTCGGACTTTTAGTGGCGGCTGCCGCCAAATTGCGGGCGCGCGTGTCGAATGATTTGCCGTCGCGCACCCGCCGCGCGCTCTGGGAGCGGTTTTTCTCCGACGAAGGCCTGCGCGCACTGGACTCCGAGGCTGCGCTTGAAGAACATTTTCTCGAAAGCCAGACCGCGGCCGGACAAAAACGCGACGGTCGGCTGGTGTATATTGGCGCAGGTCCCGGTGACGCGGAATTGCTCACGCTCAAAGCGCGCAAGGTGCTGCATCAGGCCGATCTAGTGTTGCATCATCGCACGATCAGCGCGGAAATTCTTGAATTGGCCAGGCGGGAGTCCACACGCATCAATGTTGACGCCCTGAGCGATGAGCTTCGAGCCCGGATATGCGCGGACGTTGCAGAGGGTGCTCTGGTTGTGTGGCTTCAGTCAGGTGATGTTGCCCGTCATGCTGGGGCCGTGGCGGAACACGCAAGTTGGCGAGGCGCACAGGTTCCATTTGAAATTATTGCTGGTATTGCTGGCGGTGACGCTGCAAACAACACCGAAGCCGCGAAACGAGAGGTTGCCTGATGGCAAAATTTAAACATCCGCAAATTCTCACTTGCTCCGATCTGATCACGGGAGATGTGATGTTTATGCAGGAGGGTGACTGGAACCGGGACCATCGCCGCGCCAAGGTTGCCCATACTGAAGAAGAAGCCGCCGCCCTTTTGGCGCGTGGCCTTGCCGACTTTGCCAAAAACCGCGTCATTGATGTCTACCTTGTCGATATTGCCATTTCCGCTGATGGTCACCCCGAGCCAATCCATTACCGTGAAAAAATTCGCACGCTCGGACCAACCATGCGGCTTGATCTTGGCAAGCAGGCCGAAGCTACCTTTGCCGGAGATATTTAATGAACATCGCCGTCACCCCTCCCGTTGATAAGCCGGGCTCAAACCAGCGCCCTGCCATGTACTATTACGATCATTTCGATCGCGATTTTGTCCAGGAACGTGTCGCGGAGTTTCGCAATCAGGTCGAGCGACGTCTCAGCGGCGCCCTGTCAGAGGATGAATTCCGCCCGCACCGGCTGATGAACGGGCTTTACCTGCAGTTGCATGCTTACATGCTGCGCGTTGCTGTTCCGTATGGCACAGTCTCATCAGACCAGATGCGCCAACTGGCGCTGATCGCCGACAAATGGGACAAAGGCTACGGCCATTTCACCACGCGGCAGAACATTCAGTTTAACTGGCCGCAGCTCAAAGACGTACCGGACATATTGCAGGCCTTGGCTGACGTCGAAATGCACGCCATTCAAACGTCCGGAAACTGCATCCGCAATGTCACCGCCGATCATTTTGCCGGCGCAGCTGCGGACGAGTTGGAAGACCCGCGCCCGACGGCGGAGCTGATCCGTCAATGGTCGACCAACCACCCCGAATATACCTACCTTCCGCGCAAATTTAAGCTCGCTCTCACCGGCTCAACCGCCGATCGCGCTGCGGTGATGTTGCATGATATTGGCCTTCGGATTGTCAAAAATCCGGAAGGCGATATTGGTTACACTGTCATTGTCGGTGGCGGACTGGGCCGCACGCCGATGGTGGGCAAGCTGGTGAAGGACTTCCTGCCTCGCGCCGACCTGCTGGCCTATCTTGCGGCGATTTTGAGCGTTTACAACCGCTATGGCCGCAGGGACAATAAATACAAAGCGCGCATCAAAATTTTGGTGCACGAAACCGGCCTCGAAGCCTTCAAGGCCGAGGTTGAAGCGGAATATGCGGCGATGGACCGCTCTGGCACCAATGCGGACCCGGCAGAGTTGGCGCGCATCGCCGCCTATTTCGCGTCTCCAGTATTTGAAACGGTCGACGCGGGAGACCTTGAGGTACATAAGGCGGCGCATCCGGATTTCGCGCGCTTTGTAGACACAAATGTGGCGCCTCACAAAGCCAACGGCTATGCCATCGTTACCGCGTCGATCAAGCCCTATGGCGGTGTGCCGGGAGATGTCACGTCTGCACAGATGCGGCTTTTGGCGGCTGTCGCAGATCAATATTCCTGCCGGGAAATGCGCATCAGCCATGAGCAAAATGTCATTTTCCCGCACGTCAAGCAGAGCGACCTGTTTGCGTTATGGCAGATGCTGAAAACCGATGATCTGGCCACGGCAAACGCCGGGTTGATCACCGACATCATCGCTTGTCCGGGCATGGATTATTGCGCTCTGGCCACGGCGCGCTCCATCCCCATTGCTCAGGAAATCTCCAAGCTCTTTGCCAACGAAGAGCGCCAGAAATTGATAGGTAAGCTCGGAATTAAAATTTCGGGTTGTATCAATGCCTGCGGCCACCATCATATAGCCGCGATCGGAATTCTCGGCCTCGAAAAAAGCGGCAAGGAATCTTACCAGATTACGCTTGGCGGTGATCCGACATTCTCGGCGTCAATTGGCGAACGGCTTGGCCCGGGCCTCGATGCGGAAGAGGTGCCACATGTGATTGACTCTCTGGTCAATATCTATCTGCAACAGCGTCAGGGCGATGAATTGTTCATCGATACCTATCGCCGTGTCGGTCAGGCACCCTTCAAGCCGGCACTGGAACGGGAGGTTGAAGATGGCTCTGATATCTGAAGGCAAATTCATCCCCGACATTTGGCACCATGCCGCCCCGGAGGCTGCTATCGCCGATCACACTATTCTCCCGCTTGAGCGTATTGCTGAAGCGACCGGTGCATTTGGCGTTTTGCTGCCAAATGATGCGGAAATTGCAGCCATAAAGCCTTTTCTTGGCACAGTTTCAGTGATTGCTATCAACTTCCCGGCCTTTACTGATGGACGCGGGTTCTCGCTGGCGCGCCTTGTCCGCCGCGCCGGATTTACAGGTGAACTGCGCGCGTTCGGAAATGTGCTTCCGGATCAATACGCGGCCATTTTAGCCTGCGGCTTCGATACGGTCGAAATCTCGCCGGAGCGCGCGGCGCGCCAGCCGGAAGCCAACTGGACGGCTGCCCTCGGCGGGCGCGATCATGCTTATCAGCGCGGATATCATACCAAAGTCTCCATTCTAAATCGAAGGAGAGCCGCAAAATGACAATCGAAGCATTCAACCAGACCCTGAAGGGTTTGGATTTGCCGCAGCGGCTCGCGGCCATCGCAAAGTTGCCTGAAGGCGCGCTGGTTTTCACCACCAGCCTCGGCATTGAAGATCAGCTGATCACCCACCATATCGCGACGCAAAAACTGCCGATCAAGCTGGTAACCCTTGATACCGGACGGCTTTTTCCGCAAACATATGACGTCTGGCAGGCGACAGAAGAAAAATACGGTCTGCGCATTCAGGCGATGTTTCCCGATGCTGCCGCGACCGAGGCCCTCGTCGCCGATCAGGGGATCAACGGCTTTTACTACGCCATCGAAATGCGCAAGGCCTGCTGCCATGTGCGCAAGGTGGAGCCGCTCAACCGCGCTCTGCTCGGGGCGAAGGGTTGGGTCACCGGCTTGCGTGGCGGCCAGAGCGCAAATCGGGATCATCTGGTTTTTGCTGAGCATGATCTCGCGCGGAACCTCATCAAATTTAACCCGCTGGCGGACTATTCACGCGAGCAGGTTGTAGCCGAGGTCAAGGCGCTCAACGTGCCCTACAATGTCCTGCATGATCAGGGATTTCTGTCGATCGGCTGCGCACCATGCACGCGCGCAATTGCACCGGGAGAGCCGGAGCGGGCCGGGCGCTGGTGGTGGGAAGACGAAGCCAATAAGGAGTGCGGATTGCACGTTTCGGAAGATGGCACCCTGATCCGCTCAAAAGAGACAGCAGAATGACCAGCCAACTCAATATTGATATCAACCGCCCGCTGACCCACCTTGATAAGCTGGAAGCGGAAAGCCTCCACATCATGCGCGAGGTTGTCGCCGAGTGTGAAAATCCGGTGATGCTCTATTCCATCGGCAAGGATTCTGCGGTGATGCTGCATCTGGCCATGAAAGCTTTCGCACCCGGAAAGCTGCCGTTTCCGTTGCTTCATGTCGACACCACTTGGAAGTTCAAGGAGATGTACGCCTTCCGCGATGAGATTGCCAAACGTCTCGATCTTGAGTTGTTGGTGTACCAAAATCCAGAAGCCAAGGCGCAGGGCATCAATCCCTTCACGCATGGCTCTCGCGTGCATACAGACATGTGGAAAACCGAAGGGCTGAAGCAGGCGCTGGACAAATGGAAATTTGACGCTGCCTTCGGTGGCGCGCGCCGGGATGAAGAAAAATCGCGAGCTAAAGAACGCATCTTCTCTTTTCGCACCGCGCAACACCGCTGGGATCCTAAAAACCAGCGTCCCGAATTTTGGCACCTCTACAACACCCGTAAAGCGCCTGGCGAAAGCCTGCGGGTGTTTCCGCTTTCCAATTGGACGGAGGGTGATGTCTGGGACTATATCGCGCGCGAAAACGTGCCGATCGTGCCGTTATATTTTGCCAAAGAGCGCCCTGTGGTGGAGCGCGACGGCGGCTTGATCATGGTTGATGATGCGCGCATGCCGCTTGAACCGGGCGAGGTGCCGCAGATGAAAATGGTGCGCTTCCGGACACTTGGCTGCTACCCGTTGACGGGAGCCATCGAGTCCGATGCGCAGACACTGCCCGAGATCATCGATGAAATGCGCAACAGCCACACCTCAGAGCGGCAAGGCCGGATGATCGACAAAGATAGCTCCGCCTCCATGGAAAAGAAAAAGCAAGAGGGATATTTCTAGATGCTCGACACCGCTCTTGAAGCAAAAGTGGCGCAGGGCCCTGCGGCTGCCGCGCCTCTCTATCGTGAAAAAACCCTGCTGCGCTTTATCACCTGCGGGTCGGTGGATGACGGCAAATCCACGCTGATAGGCCGGATGCTTTATGAGGCCAAGTTAGTTCCGGATGATGTTCTGTCGGGCCTGACCAATGATTCCAAAAAGTTCGGCACTCAGGGCGCGGGGCTTGATTTCGCTCTGCTGGTTGACGGGCTTGAGGCTGAGCGCGAGCAGGGCATCACCATTGACGTGGCCTATCGCTATTTTGCCACGCCGCGCCGTAAATTCATCGTCGCTGATACTCCAGGCCATGAGCAATATACCCGCAACATGGCCACAGGAGCCTCCACAGCTGAACTGGCGATCATGCTGGTTGATGCCCGTAAAGGGCTTTTGCCGCAAACCCGCCGCCACAGCCACATTGTCTCCATGCTTGGCGTGAAACACATCGTGGTGGCCGTCAATAAAATGGACCTGAAGGGCTATTCCGCG
>JANXSV010000119.1 GCA_025356505.1 Methylovirgula sp. | reverse complement strand
TTTAGTGCTGCGGAGCCAGACATTTGCAGGCCACGCGCTCTCCCATATTGGTTTCGCCGGTGCAACGGGAGCAGTTCTATTTGGTTTATCGCCGTTTTGGGGCTTGATAGGGTTTACAACCGTGGCCGGCATGGCGATGGGGTTTCTCGGCGAAAAGCTTGCCGGCAGAGACGTTGCCATTGGCATGATCTTATCGCTTTCCCTCGGCTTCGGTTTGCCATTCCTTCATTTTTACACTTCGTTCGCCTCGCAATTGACCGCGCTGCTCTTTGGCAACGTACTTGGTATTGACCAAAGTACTTTACCAAGCTTAGCAATTATATGCGCAGCGGCATTGACCCTGCTGGCGCTGATGTCACGCCCCTTATTATTTGCCACGCTGCAGCCAGACCTCGCCGAAGCACGCGGAGTGTCGTTGAGAATGGTGTCTGTACTTTTTCTCGGTTTGGCCGGCCTTGCGATAGCGCTTTGCACGCAAGTGGTTGGGATGTTGTTGGTTTTTACGATGCTGATTGCTCCAGCGGCTTCGGCGCAAAATATGACGGGTCGGCTCGTTACCGGGCTTTGTTTGAGCCTATTTTTCGCACTAACCGCCTCGTGGGGCGGGATTGCCTTGGCTATTGCTTCAGATTGGCCGACCAGCTTTTGTATCACAGCGGTGAGTGGCCTGATTTACGCATTCAGTCTTTTGAAGCGCTAACCTTTGGCGTCTAACCCATAAAGGGAGTGCAAAGTCCTAACCGCTAGCTCCGTATAGGCTTCATCGATTAAAACCGAAAATTTGATCTCTGAAGTGGTGATGGCGCGGATGTTTACACCCTTTTCAGCCAATGCCTTAAACGCCTTGGCGGCAATGCCGGCATGAGACCGCATACCAACGCCAATTGCGGAAACTTTCACAACGTCGGTAGCGCCCTGCAAACTCGCATAACCAATCTTATCATGGTCCTTTTCAAGCAATTGCCGCGCTTTCTCATAGTCTGCCGACGGCACGGTGAAAGTAATATCTGTGGAGGCAGCGTCATCAGAAACCACCTGAATGATCATGTCCACATTGATATTTGCCTCCGCCAAAGGCATGAAAATAGCTGCAGCGACACCCGGCTTATCGGCGACTTTACGCAAGGTTATTTGAGCTTCATCCCTCGAAAACGCGATGCCGGTGATGATCTGGCTTTCCATTATGTTCTCCTCATCGCAGATTAAAGTACCAAGACCGGGGTTGGCGGGATCATCAAAGCTGGACCGGACGTAGGTCGGTATTTTGTGAACCATTGCCACCTCAACCGAACGCACCTGCAGCACCTTGGCGCCCATCGAGGCCATTTCCAACATTTCTTCGAACGCAACGCGATCAAGTCGTCTCGCTTTGGGAACAATTCTCGGGTCAGTCGTGTAGACGCCGTCAACGTCGGTGTAGATGTCGCACCTCTCAGCCTTAATTGCCGCTGCGACCGCAACAGCGCTCGTGTCCGATCCGCCCCGGCCCAGCGTCGTTACACGGCCGCTTGGCAGGTGTACTCCTTGAAATCCGGCGATAATCGCCACCTCTCCCGCTTCAAAGCCATGCATCAGTCGCGCGCCGTCAATGGCTTCGATGCGCGCAGCCCCATGCGCATCATTTGTCTCGATCGGGATTTGCCAACCCTGCCAAGAACGCGCCTTGATGCCCATATCCTGCAGGACGATAGCCAGCAGCCCGGCGGTCACCAACTCTCCTGAAGCAACAATCGCATCGTATTCGCGCAAATCATGAAGTGCCGCAGCATCCTTTGCGAAGGCCACCAGCTTATTCGTCTCGCCTGACATGGCCGAAACCACAACCGCAACCTGATATCCGGCATCAAGTTCACGTTTGACATGGCGGGCGACATTACGGATACGTTCAACAGTCGCGACGGACGTTCCGCCGAATTTCATGACCAAACGAGACATTATTCAACATTTCTGCACTGTGAGCGCTCAAAAGCGCCCAATTTCACACCAAACACCAGCCAACGCGACGAAGCGCCGCGCGCTGGCTTCCTAAAAACGGCGCTATACATGACGAGACATATAGCGCCTGTCAACTTTGCAGCGCACGTATACCTCGCAAAATCTGTCTTCTAAGAAAGCCCAGTCAGATGACCAGCCCTGATCGCCCTGCAAGCGCCTCTCTCGACGCCGCGGACATTTCCCGCTTCGAGGCGCTTGGAGAGGACTGGTGGAACCCGAAAGGCCCTATGCAGGCCCTTCACAAGTTTAATCCGGTCCGGATTGCCTATATTCGGGATCAGATCTGCGCGCAGATGGGGCGCGACTGGCGCCAGCCGCTCCCTCTGGAGGGAATACGCATTCTCGATATCGGCTGCGGCGGCGGCGTTCTATCCGAACCCCTTGCCCGTCTGGGCGCGGATGTGACAGGCATTGATCCAGCACCCGGCAATGTCGACATTGCCGCCCGCCACGCTGCAAAATCCGCGCTTCCGGTGACCTATCTTGCCACAACCGCTGAAGATCTGGCCGCTGCGATGCAGAGCTATGATGTTGTTCTTGCAATGGAAGTTGTCGAGCATGTGCGCAATCCGGCAGCGTTTATCAAGACGGCCTGCGCCCTGGTGGCGCCAGATGGGCTTTTCTTCGCCGCAACCCTGAACCGAACCTTGAAAAGCTTTGCCTTAGCCATCATTGGCGCTGAATATGTGCTGCGGTGGGTGGCTAGAGGCACACATCAGTGGGAGAAATTTCTTACCCCCCGCGAACTTGAACGCATGATCGCCCGTGGCGGCATAGATATATTTGACGAAGCAGGCGTCAGCTTCAACCCTTTGCGCGATGTATGGACTCTCAGCAAAGATACGTCGGTAAACTACATGCTGGCGGGGAAAAAGCTGGCCAGAGACGTTTGATAATTCGGCCAGACCTTTGGATTTTATAACGAAATCAATGCCTTAGCTAACTAAATAATCCGGCAAAATTCAGGCCAGCAGAGCCAAATGTCGGCCATACCAGGCCAAAAAGGTACCATAAAACCTAGTTTGGCCTAACTTGGCCTGAAACTCCGCAACCATTTGCAACTTTTTTACAACCGCACGGTTGCAATAGCCATAAGCGCAAAAATTCTAATTCGCCGCCGCGGGTAAGGGCAAAATCGAGACGCCTTCTTCCAGCAGCTCAGCCACTTCTGCCGCGCTTGCCTGTCCATAAATCGGCTTGGTCTCGACCTCGCCAAAATGCTGCTTACGGGCTTCTTCCGGAAAACCCGTCCCGACATCAGTTGCGTTCTGCACGACATGTGCCCGCAACGCCTGCACGGCCGAGCGAAGCTTCAGGCTGTGACCCTCATTAAGGTCTATCTCTGCGCCGCTTTCGGGCTTTCCGGAACTTGTCTTTTCGAGTCTGGTTTTCGCCGCCACAAATGGTGCCATCACCGCCTTACTAATGTGAACGGAATTGCAAACCGGACACGCGATCAAAGCGCGTGCTGACTGAGTTTCAAACACGCCGGAATTGGCAAACCAGCTGTCAAACTCATGAGCCTGATCGCAAATCAGACTGAACTTGATCATACGGCCAACAGAGGATCGAGCTTGCCGCCGGCATCAAGCGCGTAAAGATCATCGCAGCCGCCGACATGGGTGCCGCCGATAAAGATTTGCGGCACCGAACGACGGCCTTTGGCTTTTACGGCCATGGCGTCCTGCGCCGCTGGCTGTCCGTCAACCGAAATCTCTTTGTACGGAGCTTTTTTCTTGGCCAGAAGATCTTTGGCGGCGTGGCAATAGGGACAGCTGCTTTTGGTGTAGATAATGATTTCGGGCATCTTATGCTCCAGTAGCCAATAGTCTGAATTGGCTCTCATTCCGCAATATAGGCGTGTCATGTGCCGGTCACAACCCTTGCAAACACCAAAACATCGACCCGTGAAGCCCCCGCCCGCAGCAAAGCCCGCGAGGCCGCATTCAACGTGGAACCGGACGTCAGAACATCGTCAATCAACACGATCTTCTTACCCTTCACGCTCAAGGTCTCACCTTCCGGGACTTTGAAAGCGCCCTGAACATTTTCGGCGCGCTGGGCTTTGGACAAGCCAACCTGCGGGCGCGTCGGTTTGACGCGGCTGAGCCAAAATGGCTCCACTGGTAATTTCGCCACCTTGCCGATGACATCAGCCAGAGCCATGGCTTGATTGAAGCGCCGCGCACTCAGTTTTCGGCGGTGCAAGGGAATAGGAATTAAAACATCCGCCTCGCTCAAAAGCTCCGCCCCGGCTCTGGCCATCCATTTACCCATGGACAAGGCAAGCTCGATGCGGTCACCATATTTCAACCGGTGGATGAGGTGGCGCGCCGGTCCATCTTCAAACCGCGCCACCGCCCTGGCACGCTCAAAAACCGGCGGGTCGGAGAGTGCCGCGGGCGAATAGAGAGTATGGCCATAATCCTGAGCAAAGGGCGTGCCCAGCCTTTCGCAATAGGGCCGCTCAATGAACCGCACTTTTTTCCAACAGGCGGCGCACAAAACGCCGTGTTCCATCGTCGCTTTACGGCAGGCGAGGCATGAAGGCGGATACAGTGTGTCCAACACGGCGCGCCCAAGCTGCAGGAGCGGGCGCGCGAGATTGCGAAGGCTCGCTTCGTTCAATCGTGTCGCCTTGGAAATCTTCTGCCACATTGCCGCAGAATACAGCGCCAAGTGGCACTTGCCAAATCTGCGGCACTTGCCAAATCTGCGGCGCTTGCCAAATCTGCGGCGCTTGCCAAATCAATCCCGATCAAGGAAAAACAGGCCATGGCAGGCACCTCATCCCCCAGCTTAATTTTCGACCACGCCCTTTTGCGGCAGCGCTTGCAGCGGGCTGCGCGTGCTCCAGCTGATTTTCTGCTGCACCGCTGCATAGACGACGTGCTCGACAGGCTGGCCGCAATCAAGCGGCCCTTTCTCAAAATTATTGATGTTTTGACCCCGGTGCCGCTGAACCCGTCGAGC
>JANXSV010000116.1 GCA_025356505.1 Methylovirgula sp. | reverse complement strand
TGGTTAGAGCGCCGGCCTGTCACGCCGGAGGTCGCGGGTTCGAGCCCCGTCTTTCTCGCCATTTCTTCGCGTTGAGCCTTTGAAGGCTGTGTCTTCCTGTAGTCCGAGCTTCTGAAGACAGCGCTACAACAAAACCTGCTTTACGCCATAACGCCACGTGTGGATCCTAGGTAGCTTTTACTTAAAGAGTCTTAGAACGTGGCTGCTAGTGCGGCAAAGCGGCATCTTGCAGTTTGAATAGTTCTACCGAAAGCGCTTTCATAAGCCTCATAGATAGGAAGCGACAACCGTGGTTGGCAGATTAAGGTGCGAACTTCCCCCTCATAAGCGGCAAAAGATTTACTTTCTGCAATAGAGCATTTATTTCGCTCTTTTAACCGTTCCGTCCTCCCAAAAACGTCGAGATTGGCAAACTTTCCGCAAATTTGCGACAGTGTCTGCTGCAAAAAGAGCCTTGACTTGACCAAGTGTTTCTGTGACCTTTTGGTTCTAAAGCGCTTTGGAAATTCGCGACATTACAAGCGAAAACGGGGCGATTTTTCCTGGGGAGGAAGATACATGATACGCGCTAGCGCAGGCTCTCCGGGTTTGTATTTTACATCAGGGAGAGATCTATGAAGTTTACATCAATGTTTATCGGCGCCCTCACAGGCGCCACCATGCTTTGCAGCCCGGCTTTGTCCGCCGAGCTCAAGTTTGTTACCGGGGCAACCGGAGCGGATATCGAGTTTGCTCAAAAGACCTTCGCTGCATTTGAAAAGGCAACCGGCAATAAAGTAACAATCGTGCCGATGCCGTCATCAACGACCGATCAGTTTGGCCAGTACAAGCTGTGGCTGGCTGCCGGCAGCTCAGATATCGATGTATACATGACCGACGTGATCTGGGCGCCCCAGCTTGCTGATCAATTTGTTGATCTGACAGATGCCTCCAAGGACGTGATCAAGGCGCACTTCCCTTCAATCGTTGAATCTCAGACCGTGAACGGCAAAGTTGTCGCTCTGCCATACTTCACCGACGCGCCCGCATTGTACTATCGCAAAGATTTGCTGGATAAGTACGGCAAAAAGGCTCCTGCAACTTGGGACGACTTGGCTACAATCGCCAAGGAAATCCAGGATAAGGAACGTGCCGCAGGCAATAAAGACATGCAGGGCTTTGTGTTTCAGGGCAATGCTTACGAAGGTTTGACCTGCGATGCGCTTGAATGGGTGAAGTCTTCCGGCGGCGGTCAGATTGTGGAGGCCGATGGGTCCATATCAATCAACAACCCAAAGGCGGCCGCAGCTATTGAGCGCGCAAAAAGCTGGGTAGGTTCGATATCACCAGCCGGTGTTCTCGGTTATCAAGAAGAAGATTCCCGTGGTATCTGGCAAACGGGCAATGCGGTGTTTATGCGCAATTGGCCCTATGCCTATGGGTTGGGCAATTCGGCTGACTCGAAAGTAAAGAACCAGTTTGGGGTTGTGCCTCTGCCGGCCGGTTCGGCTTCGGACAAGTCTGCCGCAACTCTCGGTGGTTGGAACCTTGCGGTTTCAAAATATTCAAAGAACCAGAAGGAAGCGATTCAACTGGCTTTGTTCATGGCTTCTGCGGAAAATCAGAAGGCAAACGCCCTGTTCGCTTCGCATCTGCCAACCATTGTCGCGCTTTATGATGACGCGGACATTGCCGCGAAGCAGCCGATCATTCCGCAGTGGAAAAACGTGTTCCTGAACGCAGTGCCGCGCCCATCCGCACCCACAAAAGTGAAATATAACGAAGTGTCTTCGCTGTTCTGGAACGCGGTGCATGACACCATGTCCGGCAAGGGGTCGGCCAAGGACAATCTCGAAGTGCTGGAAGCAAAGATCACCAAGCTCAAGGGCGCAAATTGGTAATCTGACCCGTTTCGGGTTGTTGTCTTCTGCCTCGACGAAACGAGGTCTTTTTAAAAACATAAGCCCTAGACGTGGGCGGAGCATTAGCTGCCCACGTCTTCTTTAACTTAAAAAGGGCGCCCCAATGACATCGCAAAATTTAAATGTAACTGATGCGCGCAATGCGCCGACCGTAAAGGTCTTGGGCACGTCTGAACTTACGCAAGAACGGTTACGGGCCGCGATGTGGTTCCTGGTGCCGATGCTGCTCGTGTTGGCTGTCGTTGCAGGTTGGCCGCTTTATCGAACGATTTACTTCTCTCTCACAAATGCGTCTCTCACGAGCTTGTCCGGGGCTACTTTTGTCGGCTTTGACAACTATTATTCCTCAACCACACTCAAAAGCGGCAAGGTCCTTTACGATGGCATCTTAGTGGATTCCGATTGGTGGAATGCTGTTTGGAACACGATACGATTTAGCGTTGTGTCGGTGGTGCTGGAAGCCTTTTTCGGCATGATTGTGGCTCTGTTCTTGAATGCGGATTTCAAGGGTAGGGGCATTGTGCGTGCGGCCATATTGGTTCCGTGGGCTATTCCGACCATCGTTTCAGCGAAAATGTGGAGTTGGATGCTGAATGACCAGTTCGGCATCATCAATGATGTGTTGAAACGGCTGGGGTTTATAGAGAAGGGTATCGCTTGGACCGCTAGCGACGCGACCGCAATGCTTGCTGTGCTGGTTGTGGATGTCTGGAAGACAACGCCGTTCATGGCGCTCTTAATTCTGGCAGGCTTGCAGCAAATCCCTAAGGATATTTATGAGGCTGCAGACGTTGACGGAGTGCACCCGGTCAAGCAATTTTTTCGCATCACGCTTCCTCTTGTTCGGCCCGCTTTAATGGTCGCCATCATTTTCCGCATGCTGGACGCAATGCGCATTTTCGATTTGATTTACGTCCTGACCCCAAACAGCTCTTCGACAAAAACGATTTCAGTTCTTGCAAAAGAGAACCTCTTTGACTTTGACAAATTTGCTTATGGCTCAGCGGAATCCACGGTCTTATTCCTGATTATTGCCGTAATGGCGGCTCTCTACATTTGGCTTGGTAAAGTGCGTTTTGACGGGGGGGACAGGTAGAATGTGGGATCTTGTCAAAAAACTTCTGTTCTACTTCGGTGTGGTTCTCATCGTGTTTTTGTCGGTGTTCCCGTTCTACTACGCGGTGCTCACCAGCTTTAAAACGGGGACTTCTCTCTTCCAGGTGAGCTATCTGCCAAGCCTGTCGACATCGACATGGGAAAATTATGTCGGTGTGCTGACGAATGGAAGCTTTCCACGCAATCTCTTGAATTCGCTCATAGTGGCGAGCATCACGGTGGGGGTTTCCTTGATGATTGGAGTGACAGCAGCTTTTGCGCTGGCACGCGTTCGGTTTCGCGGTCGAGGTTTGGTTTTGATGACTATCTTGGGCATTTCGATGTTTCCGCAGATTGCAGTTTTGGCGGGTCTATTCGAACTGGTACGCGCCTTCAACGCCATAAATACCGTTCCGGCGCTGGTATTCTCCTATCTGATCTTCATATTGCCGTTCACTGTTTGGGTGCTGACAACCTTCATGCGCGACCTTCCAGTCGAAATGGAGGAGGCGGCCATCATTGATGGAGCCTCACCATGGATAATTATTCGGCGGGTGTTTCTACCACTCATGTGGCCGGCGTTGGTAACAACGGGCCTATTGGCCTTCATAGCTGCATGGAACGAATTCCTGTTCGCGCTTACCTTCACCACAGACAATACTCACCGTACCGTACCTGTAGCGATTGGGCTGCTGTCAGGGGCCAGTGAGCATGAAATTCCGTGGGGGCCAATAATGGCGGCATCTGTCATTGTGACGGTTCCACTAATTGTTCTGGTTCTCATTTTCCAGCGAAAAATTATTTCCGGTCTCACGGCCGGTGGC
This sequence comes from Methylovirgula sp., assembly GCA_025356505.1. Lineage (GTDB taxonomy): Bacteria > Pseudomonadota > Alphaproteobacteria > Rhizobiales > Beijerinckiaceae > JANXSV01. The sequence continues at coordinate 2,772 of JANXSV010000116.1, read as the reverse complement.
GTGAAGGGTTAAGGGGCTTATTATGGCATCAATTCAGCTTAAGAACGTTCGAAAATCCTTCGGTGCGGTCAATGTGATCAAAGGTGTCGACCTTGAGGTTCGCTCTGGCGAGTTTATGGTGTTCGTCGGTCCTTCCGGGTGTGGCAAGTCTACGCTTTTGCGGCTCATTTCCGGTCTTGAAGATATAACTTCAGGTGAGATGCTTTTCGACGGAACAGTCGTCAATAATCTCGCGCCATCAAAGCGCGGTATTGCCATGGTTTTCCAATCCTATGCCCTTTATCCGCATATGAAAGTCTCGGAAAACATGGCGTTCGGCATGGAACTGGCAAAGTCCAGCCAGTCTGAAATTGATAAACGTGTGTCGGAGGCAGCTAACATGCTGCAGATCACGCCTTATCTTGACAGGTTGCCGAAACAGCTGTCGGGCGGGCAGCGTCAGCGCGTGGCTATCGGTCGTGCCATCGTGCGCGATCCGAGAGTGTTTCTCTTTGATGAGCCACTTTCTAACCTTGATGCAGCGCTTCGTGTCGCAACGCGACTGGAAATTGCAAAACTGCACCACAAAATGAACAATGTGACCATGATTTATGTGACACATGATCAGGTTGAAGCAATGACGCTGGCAGACCGCATCTGCGTCTTGCGTGACGGGCTGGTGGAGCAGGTTGGCAGCCCACTCGAACTTTATGAGCAGCCAAATTCGCTGTTTGTAGCGGGCTTTATTGGCAGTCCGAAGATGAATTTTATAACTGGCGTCGCTGCTGAACCCTACAAGTGTCAAACGCTGGGCGTGCGGTCCGAACATCTGGAAATTGTCCCGGCGCATGGAGTGTGGAACGGGACCGTGGTGCACACGGAGAATTTGGGATCAGACTCTTTTGTTTATGTTGATATCGGGCAAGAAGAGCCTGTCGTTGTTCGCGTGAATGGCACTGCCCATTTCGCGCCGGGCGCTCCTTTGCAGTTTTCCCCAATCAACAATAAAGTTTATCGCTTTGGCGCCGACGGGAAACCGTTAAAGGCTTAGCAAGGGTGAGGTGAATATGACTATTCGCGCCACGGTTTGGGGTGAGAATATCCACGAGCATGTGAATGAAGTGGTTGGTAAACTGTATCCTGAGGGTATGCACGAAACAATCGCACAGTCTCTGCGGCAGGATAAAAATATCACGGCGCGGACGGCTGTCTTGCAGGACGCAGAGCATGGTTTGACTGATAGCGTGCTTTCCCAAACGGACGTCTTGCTCTGGTGGGGGCACAAGGATCACAGCGCGGTTGCTGAAGATATTGTCGAACGGGTTGCGCGGCGTGTGTGGGAGGGGATGGGATTAATCGTTCTGCACTCAGGCCACTATTCCAAGATATTTAAAAAGCTTATGGGTACGCCCTGCTCCTTGCATTGGCGTGAAGCTGGGGAGAGAGAACGGATCTGGGTTACAAGCCCTAACCATCCTATTGCTGCCGGATTGCCACCTTTCTTTGAGCTTGAAAACGAAGAGATGTATGGAGAACACTTTTCAGTTCCCGAGCCATTGGAGACCGTTTTTATTTCGTGGTTTCAGGGTGGCGAAGTGTTCCGTTCAGGTCTGACTTACAAGCGCGGGGCAGGAAGTATTTTTTACTTCCGTCCCGGTCATGAAACATATCCGACATATCACGATGTCAATGTTGGCAAGGTGTTACGAAACGCTGTGACCTGGGCTTACAATCCTGCAGCACCGCTAACGAGCATTCACGATGCCCCGAATACGCCAGTGGAGCAGTCTCATGAGCCGATAGTTGAACGCGGCGGCAAGCTCCACAAACCGGGCGAAGCTGGATACAAATAGTTTGGAGCTTCAGATTGCGCCTCATGATCTTGGGAACAGGCGGCATGGCCAACCACCATGCCACACACTTTGCGAAAATTGTCGGGGTCGAAATCGTTGCCTGTGTGGATGTTTCTAACGAGAGGGTCGCTGCTTTCGCCAAAAAACATAAGATAAAGCACAATTTTGCCTCACTTGACGAGGCGCTCGCTTGGGGCGCTTTCGATGCGTGTACCAATGTAACACCGGACAAAGCGCATTTTGCGACGACAATGGCACTGATAGCTGCTGGAAAGCACGTGCTTTGCGAAAAGCCCCTCGCCACCGACTATGCCTCGGCACTCAGCATGACCGAGGCGGCTGAAAATGCGTATTTGGTTAACATGGTTAACCTAACCTATCGAAATGTTGCGCCACTACAGGAAGCAAGAAGTCGGGTTCTAGCGGGGGAAATTGGCACTGTTCGCCATGTCGAGGCGTCATACTTGCAAAGCTGGCTTGTTTCCAAAGCTTGGGGAGATTGGCGGACCGAATCACAATGGCTTTGGCGATTGTCGAAGAAACATGGTTCCAATGGCGTGTTGGGCGACATCGGGATCCACATTCTCGATTTTGCATCTTACGGATCCGGTCAGGACATTGACCATGTGTTCGCGCGCTTAAAGACTTTTGATAAGCAAGAAGGCGCTTCGATTGGCGAATATGACCTCGATGCGAACGAGAGTTTTGCCATGACGGTTGACTTTAAAAATGGTGCTTTGGGGGTGATACACGCGTCAAGGTGGGCCACCGGGCACCTTAACGAATTGAAATTGCGAATTTATGGGGATAAAGGCGCGCTCGAGGTGAAGCACAACTCTGACTCTGCTTCTCTGCGTGCTTGTCTTGGCGCTGATATTGAGAAGGCTGTGTGGAAAGAGGTAAAGGTGCCGCCAGTGCCGACTAACTATGATCGATTTGC
>JANXSV010000082.1 GCA_025356505.1 Methylovirgula sp. | reverse complement strand
CTCATCAGCTGCGGGTGCATTGCGCCCATATGGGTTGGCCGATCGTGGGCGATGCGATTTATGGCGTGAACGGCCAGTCCGAGCGCGAAATGATGCACCTGCATGCGCGCGACGTGACGTTTTCACTGTCCAAAAACAAACCGCCGCTCAAGGTTGAAGCGCCGCCGCCACCGCATATGCTGGCGCGACTGGCCCTGTGCGGTTGGAAACAGCCTGAAGCTGACCCTCTTGCAGAGCCGTAATGGTAACGTGCACTATTTTGTTGGGTTCAAATCCAGCAAGTCTCACGGGAGTGAAGTCCGGTGTGCGCGCTAGGCCGCCGCGCTCAGTCAGCACAGTCAAGCTCTTGCCTATTTGCGCCTTCAAATGACTGAGATTTGCCTGTGCGGAAGCGGCACGCAACGCCGACGCACGCGCCTTTATGGTGGCAGACGGGACCGGGGGCATTTTTGCGGCAGGCGTGCCGGCGCGGGCCGAAAACGGAAACACATGCAAATCTCACTCATTTAAAAGCGCAAATCGGCAGAAGCCTCACTGTGCTCACAGAGCGCGGTGGCCTAGCCCGCACACCGGACTTCACTCCCGTGAGACTTGCTGGATTTGAACCCAATAAAATGGTGCACGTTACCATTACAGCGCTGCAAGAAGGTCAGCTTCAGGCAGTTTCCAACCGCATAGAGCCAGTCGCGCCAGCATATGCGGTGGCGGCGGCGCTTCAACCTTGAGCGGCGGTTTGTTTTTGGACAGTGAAAAAGTGACGTCGCGCGCATGCAGGTGCATCATCTCGCGCTCGGATTGGCCATTTACGCCGTAAATCGCATCACCCAGAATCGGCCAGCCCATATGGGCGCAATGAACCCGTAGTTGGTGGGTGCGCCCCGTGAGAGGCTCAAGCTGCAGCCACGTCACCGGCCGACCGTTTTCTAGTCCTCGTCCCAGCACGGACCATTTGGTTTGCGAGGGTGCGCCACCGGCATCAACCTTCATCCACCAGCCCCGATCCGGATTTTGCGGAGCCAGTGGCAAATCGATCAAACCAGAATCTTCAGGTGGGCCACCCTCGACAATACTCCAATAGGTCTTTTCAACCTCGCCCCGCTTAAACAGCTGCATCATTTTTTCAAGCGCCTTGCGGTGCCGCCCCAAGATAAGGCACCCCGACGTGTCCTTATCGAGCCGATGCGCCAACGCCGGATTGCGCGGCAGGCCGAAGGTCAGAAAATGCAGCGAATCCTCAAGCGTTTCTCCGCCCTTCGGGCCGCGATGAACCGCCAGCCCGGCAGGCTTGTTTAAAATAAGGATCAGACCGTCGCGATAGAGCAGACGCGCCAGAATCTCTTGCTCGGTCATAATCCCGCTCGGGTTTGAGTGTTACGCGATGCTTTTCACTTGCACCTTGCAGCGCGTTGCGTCAATTCAGGGGCAAGACTTCAGACACCGAGTGCGCGCCATGAACGAACCCAAAGACACACAGAAGCCGGGCTTTTTTCGCCGCATCTTGGGAAAAAGCGAGCCAGCTGCCACTGTTTCTGCGCCGCAAACGGATGCGGAGAGCGCCGCACAGGCAAATTGGTGGGCGGACCTTACAAGCCAAAGTGAGGCAGGCCAAACCGGAACGCAGGTGCTTTTTGCCGACGAAATTCAACCCGATGTTGAAGCCAAATCCAGTTTGGTATTGCCCGATGTCGCGGCCAATCCGATTGCCAGCCAGTTTGCCAGCCAATCTGCCAGCCCCGCCGAAGTTGCAGTGCCTGCCCCCAAAACAAGCTGGTGGAACCGCCTCAAATCCGGCCTGACACGCACCTCGTCGCAGCTTGGCCGCGGCATTTCGGACATTTTCACCAAGCGCAAACTCGACTCCGCCACCTTGGAAGACCTTGAAGACCTACTGATTCAGGCCGATCTGGGGCTGCCTATGGCATCGCGCATTGCCGGGGTGGTAGGCAAAGGCCGGTATGATAAAAGCATCGATCCCGATACGGTAAAAATCATCCTGAGCGATGAAATCGAAAAAGTACTGATGCCGGTTGCGCATCCCCTGCTGCTCAGCGGCCATAAACCATATGTGATTTTGGTGGTGGGTGTTAACGGCTCGGGCAAAACCACCACCATCGGCAAACTTGGCGCGACCTTCACCGGCCAAGGCAAGAAGATCGTCCTGGCCGCCGGAGATACATTTCGTGCCGCTGCCATTGAACAGCTTAAAATCTGGGGCGGACGCATCGGCGCGGAAGTTATCGCACGCGAACAAGGAGCCGACGCTGCCGGCCTCGCCTTTGACGCCTTGAAAGCTGCCAAGGAGAGCGGCGCAGATGTGCTCCTGATAGATACAGCCGGCAGGCTGCAAAACCGCAAGGAGTTGATGGACGAACTCGAAAAAATCGTCCGCGTTTTGAAAAAGCTCGACCCCGAGGCTCCGCACAGCGTTTTGCTTGTGCTCGACGCCACCGTTGGCCAGAACGCTCTCAGTCAGGTTGAGATTTTCGGCAAAGTTGCCGGAGTCACCGGGTTGGTGATGACAAAACTGGACGGCACTGCGCGCGGCGGCATTCTCGTGGCCATCGCCGAGCGGTTTAAATTACCCGTGCACTTCATTGGTGTAGGTGAAACAGCGGATGATCTGGAGCCGTTCAAGGCGCGCGATTTTGCCCGCGCTATTGCCGGATTGGAACAGTAAAAGAATGGGCGCCGTGACAGATATTCTGCGCCTTCTCATTTTTCCAAGTAGAGTGATGTTAAATTTTCGGAGCGTGCAATGGATCAAATGAAGCCCTCGGGCAATCGACCTCTCACCCCTGAAGAGCTTGAGCGGATTTTAGCACTGGAGGCCGCAGTGCCCGCCACAACATCTTCTCCTGCGCGTTTCTCTTCGGCTGCCAGCGCCTCCAGCGCTTTCTCGAACAGTCTGGCGCGAAGCAACCCCGAACTTGCGCCTGTCGCATCTGATTTGACCCCGGCCAAGCCCATGCCGGACATGCCCATTCCAGACAAGCCCATTTCGGCCATTCCCATGGCGGAGCCGCCAAACCTTGCCCAAGCGATTCGCCGTGCGCGCCTCGATGCCGCAGAACACGCCCAGGGCTTCAATGATTTGCGCAGCGCCGAGCTTGCCAGACTTGAACTCCTCCAGGACAGTCTCAAGCCGATTTTTGAGCAACTGCCCCACGGCGTGGACCTGTTTGACACGGGCATAACGCCCGGAGAAACCCCGCGCCTGTTTATCGACATGATCGCCTTTGTGCAGATGGCTCGCGACAAACGCACCTACGAATTCAAGCAGGACCGCCGCGACGGCCGCATAACGCTGGCGCAAAGCAGCGATCTGGCGCAGATGACAAAAAGCATCACGGACTATATCGCCCGCCGGTTGGTTCAGCGTGATAAGGCTCTGGAAACCGGCTCCGACGAACCTGGCCGTTGGCCAAAGCGCCCGCAGCCAAATGCCGGCTTGGACCCGCAACTCCAAAAGGCCAGCGTAGATAGTCCCGCAAACACACTCTCATCCGGCTCGTCCACGCGGCCACCGCTTAGCTCAGCGGTGTCAAATTCAGTGAAGCCGTTGCAAGCTGCTGCACCCGCGCCCTTCAACACGTTGACCGCCCCCGTTTCGGTTCAAACGGCGGAGTCAATAACAGTGCCCGCGCGCAGGCACCGTCACGGGTGGTTCGTTCGTAGTCTGTTGTTTATCATCGAGTTTCTTGGCGTTTCAGCTTTATTGGCTTTGTTGATTGCGGCAGGCTTCTGGCTCTATCTGCGGCTCAACGGCCTAGGTTGATCGCTCCAAGATCATGCACTCCAGTCTCACCGGCGCGGCTGCCACGAATGCGCGCCTGCACCTGCCATGATGCGCCGCGCCTCGAAATTTCATAAAGATGATAGGCGGCCAAATGATGCGGCGAGCCGGGCACCGCGGATGCTGACGCCACGCCAACCACCGGAACCAGCGCTTGCGGACCCTTGAGCAGATGCACTTGTGCGCGGTGATTATGACCATGCAAAACCAATTCCGCCCCCTTCTGCGCGATAATCCGTTCAAAAGCTGCAGCATCTTCCAAGCCGCGGGCGAAACGGGCACCATCCTGATAGGGAGGATGATGAATCATCACGACGCGCGCATGATCCGCAAGTTCCGGCGATTGTAACAGGTCGGCAAAGTCCGCAAGTTGCCTTTTCCCCAGCCGTCCGGCAGCTGAAAACGGCAGTGTCGGAACGCCGGAATTAAGCCCGATGAGCGCCACCGGACCAATTTTGCGCACAAACGGAAACACGCCTCCGGCCATCCAGGGTGCAAAATGCCGGGTGAGATCTGCAATATTGCTCGGGACGTAAGCGTCATGGTTTCCAGGGACGAAACTCGCCAGTTCAGGAGGGCCAAGATGCGCCAACCAGGCACGCGCCGGGGCAAACTCACTGCGCAATCCAATATTGAGAATATCGCCGGTCATCGCAATATGGTCAGGGCTCTGCGCATGGATATCCTGCACCAGCTCTCGTAACACATCCATATTGTGGATGTTATGACGGCCATTGTGCCAGTTGAGGAAACCCGTCAGCCGCTTGCCCATCAACTCATTCCATCTGGGCCGTGGAAGCGGGCCGATGTGCGCGTCAGAAAGGTGGGCAAGACGAAAAATCATGCCCACTCTTTGGCTATACTCTCGTGCGCGGTCAAGCCGAGCCAATCAAAATGCCGACGATGAACACGGCGACGCCGCCCAGTACCACTTGAAATGCAGCGTGCAGGAACGGCGTATCCATAAACCGCGCCCGGATATAGGCGATGGCCCAGAGTTCGATAAAGACGATAATAGCCGCGATCCCGGTGGCGATATGAAATGAGTCCAGCACCAGAGACCCGAGTTTCATCGTAATGCCATCGGGCACCAGATAGGGCAATGTGTGCCCGATACCGCCGATCGTCGTCATAATGCCGGTAACGCCGCCGCGCAGCCATGGCGTACCGCGTCCGGTCAACGAACCATCGTCAGAAAGTGCCTCGGCAAACGCCATGCTGATGCCCGCTCCAATCGACGCGGCCATACCCACCAGAAAGGTGCTCCAATTGTTGTGCGTGGCAAAAGCCGCAGCAAAAATCGGCGCCAGTGTTGAAACCGATCCATCCATCAATCCTGCCAGACCGGGCTGCACATAGCGCAGCACGAATGCCCGCCGCGCCGTTGCCGCCTCTTCCGCCGCAGCGTCCCCTGCCAGATGCTTGCTTGTCAGATCGACGGCCTTTTTCTCGTGGCTTCGCTCCAGTTCGCCGAGCTTGTAAAGCAGCTCACGCACCGAAACATTGGTCGAATGCGCCGCCGCAGCATCGTAAAACTGCGCCGCCTGCAGTTCCATCATCTCTGCCTCTTTGCGCATCCGCTCGACGCCGAGGTTGCGCGTCAGCCAGAAAGGCCGGCGTTTGGCGAAGCCCTTGACGTCTTCGCGGCGGATAGGCGGCAGGTTTTCACCAAATTTTTGCCGGTAAAGATCAAAAAGCATGCCGCGGTGCTCGCGCTCATCTTCCGCCATCTCAACAAAAAATGCCGCCGACTCGGGGTATTCTGCCATGAGATCATCCGCGAACTGCTGATAAATGCGCGAATCCTCTTCTTCATTGGCGATTGCAACAGCCAAAACCTCGCGCTCGGTAAGTTCTGCTAGACCCTTCATGGTTCGCTCTTTCGTTCTGAGTTGTTTAGAATACTTCTAAACTGTACTTAGCCCTCTTATCTGAGGCAATCAAGGCGTG
>JANXSV010000070.1 GCA_025356505.1 Methylovirgula sp. | reverse complement strand
CACCAATTGTTTTTCAGTTCGCCGTCTGCGGAAATGTGGACGGATGTTTCGTCGAAGTTCATGAGGATTTCGCCCTTGGGTGTTCTCATACTTCTGCCAAACGGTGTATTCGGCCAGCGCGAACACATCATCGTTTTGCTTTTGCTTCCTGTGTTGAGCAGCCTCGCCCTGTCGGGCGCAGGGGGCAAACCTTCAACCTCGCAAGCCTTGTTTTGCGGAATTCTGGCCGGCATCGCTATAGCCATCAAGGTCTACTACATTTTCGCAATCGGAGGCGCGCTGAGTTTTGTCCTCGTGTCCTTGCGGTCATGGCGCCCTGCATTTGCCCTGCATTTCTGGGTGATGACTTTGACCTTCGCGGCTTACATTGTGGCGGTCTATCTATTTGCGCCTGCGTTCCTTCACGATATTCTACCTATTCTTTCCATGGTCTATTTGCCCATTCGCCGCCCTTTGGAAGACCTCGTCTTTTCCAGCGGGTTCGGGACTGTTTGCGCAACGACATTGCTGACAATTCTGTGCAGTCGCGGGCAAGGAATCGCCATTCCAGTAAAAATTCTGCTTGGGGCAGCACTGGGAAGCACCCTGCCATTTTTTATTCAGGGAAAAAATTGGCCCAACCATATTTTTCCGATGGTTCACTTTGCATTGCTCGCCTTGGCTTTCGTAGCAACTGACAAGAGGATCGTTGTCGTCTGGCAGAAACTCTTGGCTGTGCTAGGTCTTTTACTTCTGTCGCAACCCGCCTCGAACTGGTTGAAAGATGTCACAGGAGCGGCCGATTTGCGTCAGGCAGTGCTCAAGCTTCAGCCGCACCCTAAGCTATTATACATCGGCCACGTTTTGCGGTTTGCACATCCACTCGTTCGGCAGATAGAGGGCACTTACGTCGGACGGGTCTGCTATCAGTGGATTACAATCGGCGCTGAACAGCGCAAAGCAGAGTCCAGCCCGGATGCCGCGACCTTGTTGAAGCTCGATGCGTTGATCGAACAGGATCGGCAATGGTTAATCGCTGATTTGAAGCAGAACAGCCCGGACGTCGTACTTGTGCAAATTGCCGGATATGACTGGTCAAAGTGGATTGCGCAATCCGCCGAACTAACCACCCTGCTACACGCCTACGCCCCTCGCGGCACATATGACGGAGTGCAGATTTTCCAAAAACTCTGACGCGCGCTAAATTCGTCGGAGGTGGTCTGGAAATTCTGAACAGCCTGGATAAGTGGGATTTTTGTTTGAAAGCGGCATAAGGTGCCGCAGTCAGCCATCGAATATGACGATATTCCCGTGGAATGTGGCTTTTGAAAAAAGTGCATCATACTTGGTGTTTGGCAAATTCTTTGAGCGGGCCAATATTGCTGAATTTAAATCGATGTCGATGCAATTGATCTAAAACGATTAATTTCCGTATCCTACGGGCAGTTTCGCAGATGCCTATTGATGGATTTAATGTGTTCGCAATTCAGAGCTTGATTTACTAAGCTTTCCACAAATTTTGTAGCAGGCAAGACTCTATCTTGACTCTCCGCGCCCTCGCTGTATTTTAGAACATATAAAGAACAAACTTAACTTGAGGATATAACCGTGCCAGATCGCTTGGCGGCGGACGCTATGACTTTGTTGCGTCAGCGCATTGCCACAATTGAACAAATTGGTCCTAAACTTCAAGGCACCGGATCCACTTTCATACCCTTCGGGCATAGTGAGATGGACAGCGCGCTGGGCGGTATCGCGCGGTTTTGTGTCCACGAGATTTTCGGCGAAGCAGGATCAGGCTTCACGCTGGCCCTTGCTGCGAGGCTCACCAAGCATCACTTCATATGGATAGGTCAAAGCTTTGCGCATCTTGAACAAGGCGAGCCCTACGCGCCAGGATTGGCAGCGTTCGGATTAAAGCCAGAGCAAATGATGCTTATTGCTTGCAACGATACGGCCGGCGTTTTGCACGCTGCTGAAGAAGCCCTGAAAGCACATATTTTCGAATGCGTAATTATCGAGCCTTGGGGCGCAGCTAAAGCTCTCGATCTGACGGCGTCACGGCGCTTGATGCTGGCGGCGGCGCAAGGACAATCCACGGCCCTGATGCTGCGCACAGGCGCACATGAAGCGCCAAGTGCCGCAGCAGCGCGCTGGCATGTTCGCGCCGCGCCAAGTGTCTCCCCCTTTTCCGCGCGAGCGGGGTCAGCCGGTTTTCCTGGCTTTCCACGTTTTGATGTTGAGTTAACGCGCGCGCGAAACGGCCGTGTTGGCCGTTGGCTTATGGAGTGGAATAATTATGAGCGCACATTTGAAACCCCGCTATCTAGCGCTGCATTTTCCAACCTTGCCCACAGACAGATTGCAGAAGTTGCGCCGCGCAAACTCGGATGAAGCTGTTGTTACAATATCTAAATTTAACAATGCTTGGCGCCTTACAGCTCTGAATATCACCGCGCGGACTCTGGGATTGCAGCCGGGCCTGCCGCTTGCCGATGCCCGCGCAAGATTTCCTCACTTGCAGGTGATTGAAGCAGAAGCGGATCAAGATCATAGGTTGCTGGAAAATATTGCTGATTGGTGCCTGCGCTACACGCCGCTTACCGCAATAAGCGATGCGGCAGCCTCAAGCCCCTGCGGCATCATGCTGGAAATAACCGGCTGCGCCCATTTATTTGGTGGCGAAGTTGAGTTGCGGTCAGACTTATGCTCGCGGTTGAAACAACAGGGTTTATCCGTAAAAGCTGCCATTGCCAGCACCGTTGGTACGGCTTGGGCGGCGGCGCATTATTCTCATTACAGTCTTATTCCCGAAGGGCGTGAGGCTGCGTTTTTAAGTGAACTTCCACTTGCCGCGCTCCGTCTGCCGCAAACCACGCTAGATGCGCTTGAGCGCGTTGGTCTCGTATTAATAGCCGATGTGCAGTCACGTCCGCGCGCACCGCTCACAGCGCGCTTTGGCGCTGACCTTCTCACCCGCTTGGGTCAAGCGCTTGGAGAGTTGCAAGAGCCCATTTCGCCGCGTTTACCTTTGCCGGTTTATAGCGCCGAGCGGCGCTTTGCCGAACCGATTGCCCGTGAGGAAGATATCCGGGCGGTATCCTTCTCGCTGATCAACAAGCTATGCGAAACGATGCAAAAGCAAGGTGAAGGTGCGCTGCATATGCGCCTGACGTTGTTTCGTGCAGATGGCGCTTTAAAGCATTTGGATGCCACCTTTGGCCGCGCCACCCGGGACGAACGGCTGTTGCAGGAGGTGCTTATGCGCCGCTTGGAGGCCATCGCCGATGAGCTTGATCCCGGCTTTGGCTTTGATTGTTTGATTATCAGCATCGGCAAAACCGGGCGTTGTGACCATAGAGAAAACTCGTTTTTGAACGAGCCAAGCGCACCTGATCTGACGCCATTCATCGATGCAATGACGGCCAGGCTGGGCAGAGCCCGTGTGCAGCGTTTGACGGCGCATGACACTCACGTTCCCGAAGCCGCACAAGCACGCAGTGCCGCTCAGGCTGCGGTGGCAAACTCGGCACGGGCTGTGGATTGGAGCTCTTATCTGGCCGAACAAGGAGAGCCTCCGGCGCGCCCTATCAGGCTGTTTGCCAATCCGGAGCCGGTGGAGACTTTGGCATCGGTGCCTGATGGCCCGCCCATTCGTTTCCGTTGGCGACAGGTATTGCATGAGGTAGCGCGGGCCGATGGCCCCGAACGCATCGCCTGTCCGTGGTGGCAGGATGAACAGGGTCAAGCGCTCACGCGTGATTATTACCGCGTTGAAGACAAGCATGGCCGCCGTTTCTGGGTGTTTCGCAATGGCCTTTACAGTGAGCATGAAGTTCCGCGCTGGTACATGCACGGGTTGTTTGCATGAGCTATTTCGAGCAGCCCTATTTTGAATTTGGCATCACCAGCAACTTCTCGTTTCTAAATGGCGCATCCCGGGCAGAAGAGCTTGCCCATCATGCCAAGGCTTTGGGATTGGCCGGCATCGGTGTGGCAGATCACAATTCACTCGCAGGCATCGTGCGCGCGCACATGGCCGCAAAACATGAAGGTATCGCATTTGCCGTAGGTGCCCGGCTGGTATTCAGCGATGGAACACCGGATATCCTCGCCTATCCACAAAATCGCACCGCCTACGGCAGCCTCTGCCGGTTACTCACCGCTGGCAACCGTCGCACTGTCAAAGGCGAATGTATTCTTACCCGTGAAGATCTGATCGGCCACGCGCGCGGGTTAAACCTGATCATTCTTCCACCGGCGCGTTTGAATTTGGGGTTTGCCAAAGAATTGCAGCTTTTGATGCAGACTTTGCCACAACCACCTTGGCTGGGCGCTGCAATGCTTTTTCGCGGAGATGATCGTAAAAGGCTGCATCGGCTCAATGCGCTTGGACCGAAGCTGATTGCCGTGGGAGATGTGCTGTATCACGCGCCCGAACGCCGCGCGCTCCAAGATGTGATGACCTGTATCAAACATCACGTTACCTTGGAAAAGGCAGGCAGACTGCTGCAAGCCAATGCGGAACGCCATCTCAAAACCTCACAGGAAATGACACGCCTGTTTCGCGATTTTCCAGACGCAATTGCTCAAACATTGGTTTTTGCGCAGCAACTGAATTTTTCACTGGACGAACTGCGCTATGAATATCCCGACGAAGCCTTGGAACCAGGCGTAAGCCCGCAAGATACTTTAACAAAACTTACAGCTCTTGGTGCCGCAAAGCGCTATCCCGATGGTGTTCCACTCAGCGTGCAAAAAACCATTGCACACGAACTCAACCTGATCGCGGAACTTGCCTACGCACCCTATTTTTTGACTGTATATGATATTGTTACATTTGCCCGCTCGCAAAATATCCTCTGCCAGGGGCGAGGCTCTGCCGCCAATTCTGCCGTATGTTTCTGCCTCGGTATTACCGAAGTGGATCCTGCCCGTGGCGATCTGTTGTTTGAACGCTTCATTTCGCCCGAGCGCAAAGAACCGCCTGATATAGACGTCGACTTTGAGCATGAGCGGCGCGAAGAGGTCATACAATATATTTACAACCGCTACAGTCGCGAACGTGCCGGACTGGCCGCCACCGTCATCACCTATCGCTCGCGCAGCGCAATACGCGAGGTCGGCAAGGTTTTCGGCCTTTCTGATGATGTTGTGGGCTTGCTGGCCAAAAGCAACTGGGGTTCGCGCGCGCGCGGCATCACGCCTGAGGAAGCGCAGCGCTCCGGGCTTGACCCTGCCGATACGCGGTTGGCAAAAGTACTGGATCTAACTGCGCAACTGGTCGGTTTTCCGCGACATTTATCTCAGCATGTCGGCGGATTTGTTCTCACACGGGGACGGCTCGATGAAACCATTCCGATCGGCAACGGAGCCATGCCCGATCGGACCTTCGTGGAATGGGATAAGGATGATCTGGACAGTCTAGGCATCTTGAAGATCGATATACTGGCACTTGGAATGCTGAGTTGTATTCGCAAGGCTTTTGATTTCGTTGCGGAGAATTACGGGCAATCCTACACGCTCGCCAGCATCCCCGCCGAAGACCCAGCCACTTATAAGATGATCCAGCGGGCTGATACGCTGGGCGTATTTCAAATTGAATCGCGAGCGCAGATGACCATGCTGCCGCGTCTTAAGCCTGCTACTTTTTATGATCTGGTGATTGAGGTGGCGATCGTCCGCCCCGGGCCAATTCAGGGGGATATGGTGCATCCCTATCTGCGGCGGCGCAGAGGATTAGAAACGCCGGTTTATCCAGCACCAGCGCCGGAGTTTGGCCCAGCCAATGAATTGGAGCAGGTGCTGGGCAAGACGCTGGGTGTGCCCCTGTTTCAGGAACAGGCTATGCGCATCGCAATTGTGGCTGCCGGGTTTAAGCCTGTAGAGGCCGATAAATTACGGCGCGCCATGGCAACTTTTCGCCGCAACGGCACCATTCATTCCTTTGAAGCCAAAATGGTGGATGGCATGACCCGCCGGGGTTATGACCGCGATTTTGCCATCCGCTGTTTTAAACAAATTGAAGGGTTTGGCGAATATGGCTTCCCGGAAAGTCACGCCGCCAGTTTTGCGCTGCTGGTATATGCCTCCTGCTGGCTGAAATGTTATTATCCGGACGCGTTTGCCGCTGCGCTGCTGAATGCTCAACCCATGGGATTTTATTCCCCCGCCCAGATTGTCCGCGATGTGCGGGACCATGGCGTGGAGGTACGGCCGCCTGATATCAACTGTTCGAATTGGGATGCAACTCTGCAGCCACACTCGCCTGAAGCTCAACGCCTTCACCCCTCACATATCAGCATGAAGCAAGATATGCGCAGCACCCATGCCATCCGGTTGGGCCTGCGCCAGATCAAAGGCCTTCGTGAGGAGGACGCACAGAAGTTGGTGCAAATGCGCGCAGCGGGTTATGATTCCCTTAGAGATGTGTGGTTGCGCACAGGCCTATCACCGGCGGTTCTTGAGCGGCTTGCCGATGCTGATGCGTTTAATTCGCTTGGACTTACGCGCCGCGATGCGCTCTGGGCTGTGCGGGGGCTAAACCGCGCTGGCGATAAAGATGATCTGCCGCTTTTCGCATCAAACCGCTCCCGCGAGTTGGAGCCTGAGGCGCTGCTGCCGCCCATGGTACTGGGCGAACATGTGGTTCAGGATTATCGCCACCTGCACCTGAGCCTCAAAGCTCATCCCCTAAGCCTCATTCGTTTCGATCTTGCGAGGGCTGGCATCGTCCAGCATCAGCATCTTACAAATTTATCAAATAATTGCCATGTCGTGATTGCCGGATTAATCACCTGTCGCCAACGCCCCGGCACGGCCCATGGCACGATCTTCCTCACGCTCGAAGACGAAACCGGCGTTGCCAACGTCATCGTTTGGCCCAAGGTATTCGAAGCCTTTCGCACAGCTGTTCTAGCGGCGCGATTGATAAAGATCACTGGCCAAGTGCAGTGTGACAGCGGCGTTGTTCATGTGATCGCGCACCATCTTGAAGATGCAACGCCTCTGCTGGAAAAGCTGTCTCGCCGAGGCAGCGAACTTGAAACTCTTGCCCGCGCGGACGAAGTAAAACGCACTGTGCGAGATGATCCACGCTACCTCAAACAGGAAATACCCCTGCTGAATATCAGCGCCAGTTTATTGGATATCGGCGCAAGTTTGGATGTGCCGGCACGCGCTACACGACATATTCCAGCGCGAAGAAAGGCAATCCGGGGGTAGCAAGTCTATTTCAGATTTCGAAATCCAAAATACATTTCCTACGAGTAGTAACTTAATTTAAACTCTAGATCGCCTCCGCCAAGCCCCGCTGCTCGACGATCATTCGTGAAGCCTGCCCGCCAAGAGGCAGGATCGTGAGCAATCCGCACCGCTGGCGCTGCTCTTCGTCAGAATGAACTTCAATCAAAATCTTCAACCCTGAATATCCGAACACTCCAAAAAGAGTCCATTTTTATAATTATTTTAACTCGTTTGAATGATTTCCAGCATAACCTAGCGTAACGAGTAGTCGCGCTTAACCGCGCCGATTTCGATATTTGCAATTATGAGGGCAGCGATGTTTGAAGACCAGATGAGTTCAGACGCAGTCGTATCAGACGCACCGCTGCTTAACAGCGCTCAATCTCCTCAAAGCACGTCTACTATTTCTGGCAATGTGGCAACACCGACACCGGTTTATAATGGCGGGCTTTCCACCACCACGACGACTGCATCGACAGGGAACCAAGACATCGATGGTGTGCTTGCTGGAATTCAGTGGAGCAACAAAAATCTAACATACTCGTTTCCGACATCCAGCACGCAATACGGTACCTATTCGACAGGGGAATTGACCACTTTTGCTGCGGTGAATGCCACCATGCAGACTGCCATCAAATATGCGCTGGCGCAGTATGCCTCTGTTTCCGGCCTGACCTTTACCCAAAACACTGCCTCCCCGGGATCGGCCACCTTACGCTTTGGTATGTCAGGTTCTGCGAGCCCAACCGCCTATGCCTATTATCCCTCGGCAGCACCTCAAGGTGGCGACGTCTGGTTTGGCACCCAGACAGGCGGCTCCGCCATGACAAATCCTTTGCTCGGCAATTACGCGTTCGTGTCGGCCATGCATGAAATTGGTCACACACTTGGCCTTAAACATGCGCAGGAAACGGGTGGCCCTGCCAATACGGCTATGACCACGGCGCATGACTCGATGGAATATTCCATCATGAGCTACCTCAGCTACACCGGCGGCCCCGCAACCGGCTATACAAACGAGCAATGGGGCTTTGCCCAGACGCCGATGATGTATGACATTGCTGCCATACAAGACATGTATGGCGCCAACTTTAGCGGACCCGCCAATCAGATCTATAGCTTTGATCCGCTTACTGGTCAGGAATTGATCAACGGTGTCGGCCAAGGCGCGCCTGGAGGCAACCGCATTTTCCGTACGATATGGGACGGAGGCGGCAATGCCGAATATGATTTCTCAAACTATTCAACAAATGAGAGTGTTGACCTCACACCTGGCGGCTATTCCACGCTCTCCGCTGTGCAGTTGGCCTATCTTGGTTCGGGACACTATGCCGATGGGGAGATATTCAACGCGCTTCAATACAACGGAGATGTGCGATCACTCATCCGCTTTGTAAAACTTGGTTCCGGCACGAATACTGCCGTTGGTAACGCTGCCAACAATGTCATTGAAGGCGGCAGCGGAGACAACACAATCACCACAGGCGCTGGCGCGGACGTCATATTGTTTACTTTGAACGATATGAAAGGAACTCACACGGACACGATTACCGATTATGTATCTGGCACGGATGTTTTGCGCCTTGAGGGCATCAGCGCCTCGGCAATCACCTTCTCCGGTTCGGCCGGTGCTCCCACCATCCTCATAAATAACGGCACCGGGACAACCACATTTAATCTGGCATCGCTGGGTTCAAAGGTCACGATTGTCGTGGGTGCAACAGCCACGACGGACATGCGCACACTTACAGCAGCCAGCTTCGCCAACGCTTCGGTCATCACCTATGACTATTCTGCCACCGGCACGACTGCAAAACGTATAACCCGGACTTATGATGCGCTGAGTCGGCAGACGTCACTCTTGAATGTCCTGGCAGATGGCTCATCGAGCAACACATATTACGATGCCGCGAACGCCAACCCTTGGTCAAGCTATACAGATGTATTCAACGCATCAAATCAAATGCTAAGCCACACCTTAATCAACGATGACGCGTCGAAGACCATCCAACTATTCGACGTGGCAAGTGCAACTAACCA
>JANXSV010000054.1 GCA_025356505.1 Methylovirgula sp. | reverse complement strand
GCCTATCGCCGCTATTTGCGCATCCTGAAAAGCCTTCAGCACGACGAAGAGTTCAAGGACGATATTGAAACGCTGGTGTTCCTCTATGGCGACACCGCGCAAATTCACGCCAACAGCGAAGACCGCACCCATTTTCTTGCGACCATCGAATATCGTAATAGCTGCATCTGCTTGCATCTGCGCCGCGCCGCCGCCGCGGATGCCGCGCATGTCGACAGGCAATACGCTTGCTCGCTGTCTCTGGTTGATGGAACCGAGGAAGAGCTCCTGCTCGATGAGGTCTACGAACAATTCGGGGTGATTTTGAAAACCGCCTACGAAATGGAAGAAGCCATTACGCAAGAAAGATTGTCAGGCCGCAGATAAGGCACTGGCACAGCTCATATATCACGTTCGGAAAGACCTATTATGCTCGAAGTCAAAAATCTCCATGTCGAAATTGACGGCAAGAAAATCCTCAACGGCCTGAATCTCAGTGTTAAATCCGGCGAAGTGGCCGCCATCATGGGCCCGAACGGCTCCGGCAAATCGACGCTGTCCTATGTCATAGCCGGGCGCTCGGACTATGATGTCACGAGCGGTGAAGTCTGGCTCAACGGCGTCAATATCCTTGAACTCGAGCCGCATGAGCGCGCCGCCGCCGGCCTTTTTCTGGCGTTCCAATATCCCCTGGAAATCCCCGGCGTGGCCACCATGACCTTCCTCAAGGCCGCAATGAACGCGCAGCGCAAGGCGCGTGAAGAAGCGCCCTTGTCGACGCCGGATTTCATGCGCCATGTGCGTGAGGCCTCAACAAAGCTGGGCATCAATCAGGATATGTTGAAGCGACCGCTCAATGTCGGCTTTTCAGGCGGCGAAAAGAAGCGCATGGAAATTCTGCAAATGGCGCTGCTCGCGCCGAAATTTGCCATTCTTGATGAGACGGACTCTGGTCTGGACATCGATGCGTTGCGCGTCGTGGCCGAAGGGGTGAATGCCCTGCGCGCGCCAGATCGCGGCTTTCTGGTGATCACCCATTATCAGCGCCTGCTCGATTATATCGTGCCGGATACGGTTCATGTCATGTCAAAGGGCGAGATCGTTAAAACCGGTGGGCCCGAACTTGCCCATGAGCTCGAAAAGAACGGCTACCGCGATTATGTCTGCGAGGCAGCATAATGCCATCGGTTGCCAAATCCCCGATGCTGCCGCGCACTGATGCTGAAAGCCAGCTGATCGCGCATTTTGCTGCCCTGAAGGCGTCGGGTGCCACCGACATGCCAGCCCGCGTGGCTGCCTTTAACAAATTTGAGCAGTTCGGCCTGCCCACGCGCCGCGTCGAAGCGTGGCATTACACCGATCTGCGCCGTCTCATGGCCGAGGCGCTTAGCCCGGCGGAGCGCCCCAACGAGGCCACGCTGAAAGCCGCGCTGCAAATGCAGAATGCGGGCCCGTCCATCCGGCTCATTGATGGCACATTTGCCGGTAGCGTCGGCCTTCCCGAAAGTGTCACGGTTAAGCCTGCGCCGCTGCGCGAAGCTCCGCTTGGCACCAGTGATGTGATGGTGGCGCTGAACGGTGCCTTTGCCGCGCAGAGTGTCGATATCCATATCGCCGCAGGTGTGCATGTCGCCGAGCCTATTCACATCATGCTGAAAAGCCCGCGTAAATCTGCCGTCGCGTCGCGCATCCTTATTCATGTCGGCAAGGGTGCAAAGGTCAGCTTTTTCGAGGAAAGCCGCGCCGAGGCAGGCCAGCACAACAATCTGCTGCATTTTGAAATCGAAGATCAGGCCCAGGTGGAGCATGTCGTTCTGGTTGCCAACGCCACCCAGCAGATCAGCACTCTCACCGCAAACATCGGGGCTGACGTTACGTTCAACACCTTTGCACTGGTTGCGTCCGGGGGTCTCAATCGCAGGCAGATATTTGCCAGCTTTAACGGTGAAAACTCCAAGGCCGGTTTTCGTGGCGTGGTATTGCTCAAAGGCCAGCAACACGCTGACACCACACTCGAAGTCACCCATGTCGCACCGCATTGCGAAAGCCGCGAATTGTTCCGCCATATTCTCGACGGAAACTCCAAGGGCGTATTTCAGGGCCGTATTGTGGTTGAAGCGCAGGCACAAAAAACCGACGGCGTCATGAAAAGCAACACGCTGGTGCTGTCAGACACCGCAAGCATGAGCAACAAGCCTGAGCTTGAGATATTTGCCGACGATGTGGTCTGCGGCCATGGCGCAACCGTAAAACAGCTAGACGATAACGAATTGTTTTATTTGCAAGCGCGCGGAATTCCCAAGCAGCAAGCTGAGGCGTTGTTGATCGAAGCTTTCGCCGTGGACGCGCTCGCGTTCATTGCCGACGAAAACATGCGCGACAAGCTGCACTCGAAAATCCACGCATGGCTGCTGGATCGGGCAGCCTGAGACGCACGCTGGCGCTGACCTTCGCGAGGCTGAGCCAGCGTTACCCCGGGCAAATGTGAACAGTTGTAACATTGGAAATTGCATGACCTACAATGTTGAAGCCATACGCGCTGACTTCCCCATCCTGCAAACGCAGGTCTATGGGAAGCCTCTGGTATATCTGGACAACGCGGCTTCAGCACAAAAACCCAAAGCCGTGTTGGATCGGCTGACTCACGCCTACACGCACGAATATGCCAATGTGCATCGCGGGCTGCATTATCTTGCCAATGCTGCGACAGAAGCCTTTGAAGTCGCGCGTGAATCGACCCGAAAATTCCTCAACGCAGCCAGCACGGACGAAATCATTTTCACCAAAGGCGCGACCGAAGCGATCAATCTGGTGGCGGCGTCTTTTGGTCTTGCTCATATCGAAGAGGGCGATGAGATTGTCCTATCGATTATGGAGCATCATTCAAACATCGTTCCATGGCACTTTTTGCGGGAGCGCAAGGGTGCAGTCATCAAATGGGTTGACGTCGATGAAGATGGTAACTTCTCGCTGGAAGCCTTTGAAAAGACTCTGACATCGCGCACAAAGATAGTCGCCATCACGCATATGTCGAATGTGCTTGGCACCATCGTCCCGGTTAAAGACGTGATCAGAATTGCCCATGCCCATGGCATTCCGGTTCTGGTTGATGGCTCGCAAGGCGCCGTGCATCTCAATGTCGATGTGCAGGATCTCGATGCGGACTTTTATGTTTTCACCGGCCACAAGGTCTATGGCCCGACCGGCATCGGCGTATTGTACGGTAAGAAGAAATTGCTGGAAAATCTGCCTCCCTTCAATGGCGGCGGCGAAATGATCGTCACGGTTACACAAGACGCGGTCACCTACAATCAGCCACCTCATCGCTTCGAAGCAGGCACACCGCCGATCGTTCAGGCTATCGGCCTTGGCGCGGCCCTTGATTATATGATGAGCCTCGGCCGCGACAACATCCACGCCCACGAGGCCGATCTGGCCCGCCACGCCACCGAACGTTTGAGCAAAA
>JANXSV010000035.1 GCA_025356505.1 Methylovirgula sp. | reverse complement strand
CCGCAGCAACTCCTCGTGCATCAGGACCCGCGTTTGAACATCCAGCGCGGAAAATGGCTCATCCATCAGCAAAATCTGCGGGCGGTTGATAAAGGTTTGCGCCAAGGCAACCCGTTTACGCATACCGCCTGAAAGCTGATGCGGATAATGCATTTCAAATTTAGCCAACCCCACCCGGCCAATCCAATCTCTGGCGCGTGCATAGGCCGAAGCCCGCTGCTCGCCACGAAACAACGGCCCCGCCGCAACATTGTCCAGCACATTGCGCCAAGGAAACAGCGCGTCAGCCTGAAACACGAAACCAATACGCGGATCAATCCCGTCAACCTTCTTACCCATCACCTTCACTTCGCCTGACGAAGGTTTGCCAAGTCCGGTGATGAGATTGAGCGTCGTGCTCTTGCCGCAGCCCGTCGGCCCGACGAGCGCGATAAATTCGCCACGCGCCACACTCAGGTTGAAATCATTCAGTGTGGCAAAGCTTTTGCCGTCCGGGCTGAGAAAGCGGCGGCTGACATTGATAAGCTCGATTGCTGGGGAGTTTTCGTCAGTAGATTGAGCGACTTCAGACATAACACGTCCTTCACCGGAGCGGTGGTGGAGAGATTGAGAGCGCGATTTCGTTTAGCCAACCCTCTTTGTTGAAAGAGAGGGTCAGCGGTTGTCGTTTTACCAGGCTTCGTCGCTTTATTTGGCAGCCTTAACGAACTCGGTCGTATAGGTCTTGGACAAATCTATCTGCTTGCCCTTGACGTTTTTAGAGTAACCGGAAAGCACAGCCAGCACGGTTTCTGGACCCCCGGCAGGCATCACACCATCGGGCGTGAACATGCCTTTACCAGCCGCAAGCGCCTTCACATAACCTTCACGGTCACCCACCAAAAACTCTTTAGGCATTTTGTCGGTAATTTCGTCCGCACTATGCGTATTGATGAATTTCAGTGTTTTGACGAACGCATTGGCCAGCTTCTGCACAGTGTCTCTATGCGCATCGACATACGCCGTCGTCATGTAGAAAGACGCAGCAGGATAAAGCCCGCCCAGCACCGCCTTGGTACCATCGACGGTGCGCATATCCACCATTACAGTCGCATCACCCGCCTTGATCAGGCGCGAAATCGTTGGCTCAGTGGTCATCCCTGCCTGAATTTGATCGGTCTGCATCGCCTTGATAAAGGTGTCGCCCGCGCCGATGGCGATAGTATTAAAATCACCCTGCGCCACGCCAGATTTGATCGTGAGATATTGCGTCAGAAAATTCGTTGAAGACCCTAGACCGGTCACGCCCAGCGTTTTGCCCTTAACATCGGCAAAAGATTTGATTTCGGGATGTTTGGTGGAAACCATCTCGACTTCGCCAGGGGCCTGCGAAAACTGAACGACAGACTCAGCAAATTTGCCCTTGGACTGCAAATCGACGCAATGATCATAGAAACCAACGACACCTTGCACGGCGCCCGCCAACATCTGATCTTCGGCATCGACACCCGCCGGCTCGTTCAACAGTTCGACTTCGAGCCCTTCGTCTTTGAAGTAACCCAGCGCCTCAGTCAGCTTGGCTGGAAGATAGATATGCTTTTCATATCCACCCACCATGATCGAGATTTTCTCGGCGGCGACAGCGTTGGACGTGCCTGCCAAGCTTAAAGTGGCAGTGGCGCATGTTACAGCGGCGCATGCCACTGACGCGCGTAGAAGCGATTTGAAAGTCATATTTTCCTCCTGTGACAGCCGGTCTTATGCCGACGTTTCTAAATTCATTCTACATATGAAACTTACATGAACCTTTCAGAAAATTGGCCCAGGCCATTTTCAACATGTTCAGTTTGCCCGCCGTGCCGCCAGCAAAGACGCGCCAAGCGCGGCCATAATCACACCTGAGCCTTGCCGGATACGCGCAATCACATGCGGTCGCCTGTCCAGCCCGTCACGCGCCGCGCTGGCCATCGCCACCACAGCCAAATCCACAAGGCAGTTCAAAATCACAGAAATACAGCCCAAAACGATAAACTGCGCTGCAACTGGCTGCAAAACATCAATAAACTGCGGCAGAAACGCCAGAAAATAGCTGGCAGTCTTGGGATTGGTAATTTCGACCAAAATGCTCTGCCCAAA
Source organism: Methylovirgula sp. (assembly GCA_025356505.1). Lineage (GTDB taxonomy): Bacteria > Pseudomonadota > Alphaproteobacteria > Rhizobiales > Beijerinckiaceae > JANXSV01. Next base: position 12,586 of record JANXSV010000035.1, on the reverse strand, counting down.
AGCGCGCGCTGCGCCTGTGACTTCGACGTGTTGCGGCGCTACTATTTTGGCCGTACGAAACGTCTTGATCCCAAGCCAGATCAGATAAAGTGCGCCTGCGACCTTCAAAAACGTGAAAGCCTCAGCACTGGCCAAAACTAACGCTGATATGCCGAGAGCGCCTGCCAAAACATGCACAAGGCCGCCAATGCTCATCCCCAATGTGGACGCCAGCCCCTCCCTGGGGCCAGCCGCCAATGTGCGCGCTGCAACATAAAAAATGCTCGGCCCGGGGATCAGCGCAATGAGTGCCGCTGAACCTAAAAATAGTGCAAACTGCGTACTCATCCTATTCCCAAACGCTCAACTGTTGCGGCTTGATCTCGCGTTCTCCTAGCACAAGCGTGGCCGTATCGGGGATGTTCCAGCTCTCCGGACCATAGTTGAACGCGAACGTCAGCTTACCCCGCCGACGCACGCGCACATGCTCCGGCAAATCCATGGTTTGCACGCCCGCCGCAATCACATGAGCCCGGATCACCTCCTGAAGCAGATCATCTTGCGGCCAAAACGCCAGATAGGACACGTTGTTTTGGGTGAACAATGCGCCGTTGCCATCCTGAAAGGTCATCTGTGGCTGGAGTTCTGTTTCCACCCATTCGCGCCAACGCCAGGCCTTGCCAGCTTGTTCGCGCCCCGAGGCATCATGCCCGGCAACAGCGGCGGTCAATCCGGGGCGCAAGCTTGCCACCTGCGTCACTTTCAAAGCAATCAAAGCCTGTAAATCTCCCGGCGGCAACTGCGGCGAAATCGCAAAATCATGCGTTTTGGCGCCAGACCTTGGGCCAAACAAAATCTGCGCCTGTGTCTCGCGAAAGGCAGACATCGCCTCAGGCGAAATATAAGGCAGGCACGGCACAACCACGGCTTTGTAGCCTTTCAAAGACGCGCCCGGCCGCACGATATCCACGTTTAAACCCATACGCCGCAAGGCGGTGTAATAGCGGAACGCCACATCGGAATAGATAAAATCCTGCCCCTGCCGCTCCAGCTTGGTCATCCATGCGGCTTCGTAGGAGTAGACCAGCGCCACGCTGGACTGCACGGACGGTGCCAATACGCCGAGCTTGAACAACTCTTTGCCAACCTCCATGGCCTCGTGACCGCCCACGGACAAGGTTCTATCAGGCCGATTCAGCCCGGCATGCATCTGCTCTTGCGCAAACGGAACCTGCCGCCATCTGAAATAGCTTACAACCTCCGCGCCATGTGCCAGCGCTTCCCAACTCCAGATTCGAACCATGCCCGGTTTGGGAACGGGATTCCACGGTGCCCAATTCACCGGACCGGGTTGTTGCTCCATAACCCAAAATTTGTTTCCGGCGATGCCGCGATACAAATCATGATGAAACGGCGCGATATCCGGATGCGATGTCTCTGCCCAACGGGTGCGTTCCGCCTCATCTAGGCCGGAGCGCTCGACAAATCCGAGCGGATAGGAGTCCCATGACGCAAAATCGAGATGATCGCCCAGCAGAAAATGATCAAACTCAGTGAAAAAGCCCATAAAATTATGGGTCACCCACCGCCCAGGCGAATATTTGCGGATGATTGCCGCCTGCATCGCATCATATTTCGTCACCTGTTCAGACGAAAACCGCCGGAAATCCAACGCCGCCGCCGGATTTGCCTGAGTCACCGTCAAATTAGGCAGGGTCACCTGCGCAAAATCTGTCAGCTCCATGCTCCAGAACACGTTGCCCCAAGCCTCGTTGAGCTGCTGAGGCGTTTGGTAACGCTGGCGTAACCAGCCCTGAAACGCTTCAAGGTCGTGCCTGCCATAGGACATGACTGTATCGTGGCAGCCATATTCATTGTCTGTCTGCCATCCTGCGACGCCCGGATGCGCACCATAGCGTTGCGCGACAATTTCGCAGATACGGCGGCTTTCTCTTAGCCAGTCCGGTGAGGAAAACGTGTAGTGGCGGCGTGAGCCAAAGCCTCTCGCCCTGCCCTGCTCATCCAGCGGGACGATGCCGGGAAATTGCTCGATCAGCCATTTCGGCGGCGTTGCGGTGGGCGTGCACATCACCACTCGCAAACCATGCTTGTGCAGCGTATCAATGGCGCGGTCGAGCCATGCCCACGCGAATCTCCCTGCCTCAGGCTCGATCCGGCTCCATGCAAATTCTGCAATGCGGACAAAGCTGATGCCGACCTCGCGCATCTTTTTCGCATCCTCCGGCCACCAGCTTTCCGGCCAATGTTCAGGGTAATAGCAAACGCCAAGCATGAGAATGTCCTTTATATTTTGCTGCCGCAGAGGGCGAGTATGCGCGGGTGACCGGAGCTCTAAATCAATGCGCCATTGACGATTGCAATGCCTGCCGCATCAAACAAATGGCAGCATCCGGCCGGCATAGTCAGAGCCACCACATCGCCCGGCTTTTCGCTGGCCAAGCCGTCTGAACGCACAATGATGGCTGCCCCGCCCGGCCCTGAAAGATGCAACATGGTTTCCGAACCCAGCCGTTCGGCCAATTTCACCGTCGCCTGCATCACACCTTCGGAACTCACGCTCATATGCTCCGGTCTGATGCCAAGGCTCACCACATCGCCGACGCTGACCTTGCCACCCCGCAGCGGCAGCGCCAGCATAGAGCCACCATCGACGCTGACATGCGCGATGTCACCGCTCACCGCAGCCACCTTTGCCGGAACAACATTCATCTTCGGCGAGCCTATAAACTGCGCCACAAACAAGTTTTTCGGGCGGTGATACAGTTCCAGTGGCGAGCCGACCTGCTCTATGAGCCCTGCGCTCAAAACCACGATCTTATCAGCCATCGTCATGGCTTCAATCTGATCATGCGTCACGTAGATCATCGTGCTCTTCAAATCCTGATGCAACTGAGACAGCTCGGTGCGCATTTGCACCCGCAGCGCGGCATCAAGATTTGACAGCGGCTCATCGAACAAAAACACACCCGGCTCGCGCACGATGGCGCGTCCGATAGCCACGCGCTGGCGCTGCCCGCCCGAAAGCTGCCCGGGCTTACGCTGACGCAACGTGTCCAGTTGCAGCATTTTCGAGGCATAGGCCACGCGCGCCTCAATATCCGCCTTGGGCACCTTGGCCATTTTCAGGCCAAACCCGATGTTTTCCTCAACGCTCATATGCGGATAAAGCGCGTAAGATTGGAACACCATCGCCACACCACGATTTGACGGTGGCACCTTGGTCATGTCCTTGCCGCCGATTTTGAGTTCCCCTGACGAAATCTCTTCAAGACCCGCAATCATCCGTAGCAACGTGCTTTTGCCACAGCCGGAAGGCCCGACAAACACGCAGAATTCGCCATCGTTCACCTGCAAGTCGACGCCTTTGATGACATCCACCGCGCCGAAGCTTTTGCGAACATTCTGGAGCGATACTTCAGCCATTCTTAAGCCTCCTGCACTTTATGAAACTCAAGAATAAGCGCTGATTCAGGCCTGAGTTCAGGAATGATCAACCCGATAGCAGCCAAAAGCTCGCCCGGCACAGCAACCTTGCCGCCGAGCAGCGACAGTTGGCCCTCGCTCCACATGCGCGTTGGCTTCAACCAAGGCTGCGGCATCGAAATCCGGTAATGCGCTTTCGGGTCCAAGCCTGGCACGCGAAATGGCGCAGCGCCTTTTCGGCTCTGGCTTTGGATTTGATACAGCCCCACCACTGCGTGGCTTTTGTCTTCGTTGATAACGCCATGCGCGTGGCGATGGTCCATAGCATCAAAAGTGAGCGTCGCCCCGCCATGAAGCAGCGGCCTCAGTCGTTTGTGCAAGGCGAACCACTGCGCCAATTCCGCTGCCTCGTCGGCTGCAAGGTGACGCGGGTCCATCTCCATGCCCATATGGCCAAAAAAGGCCACAGCCGCACGCCAACTCAACGTATGGCGGCGTCCGGTCTGGTGTCCCGGCGTATTTGAGACATGAGCGCCCATCAGTTCCGGAGGGAAAAAGCGCGAATACCCGCGCTGGATGCGCACCCGCTCGGTGGCATCGGTGGAATCCGATGTCCAGACGCGGTGCGTAAAGGGCAGCACACCAAAGTCGATCCGCCCGCCGCCAGACGCGCAGGTCTCTATTTCGACGCCCGGATGCGACGCCCTCAGCCGCGCCAAAATCTCATACAGCGCCCTGACTTGGTCGTGATAGGCCGGACGACCGTTAACACCCGACGCCGCAACCAGATCGCGGTTCATGTCCCATTTGAAATAAGCGATGGCATTGCCCCGCAGCAGCGCGTCCAGCCAACCGAACACATGCTCCAGCACCTCCGGCCGCGTCAAATCCAGCACAAGCTGCTTCCGTCCGGTGATGAGCGGGCGACCCTGCGTGGTCAAAACCCAGTCCGGATGGGCGCGGTAAAGGTCAGAATCCGGATTGATCATCTCCGGCTCGACCCAAAGGCCAAACTCCATGCCCTTGGCGCGGACATGGTCAATCAGCGGGCCAAGGCCATCTGGATATTTACGCGCATCAACATACCAATCGCCAAGGCTGGAACTGTCATCGTCACGCACGCCGAACCAGCCATCATCGAGCACAAACCGCTCGATACCGAGCGCCGCAGCCGCATCGGCTTGGGCCATCAGTGCTGAAAGCTCGTGAGCAAAATAATTGCCCTCCCAAGTATTGAGGGTTATGGGCCGCGCCCTCATCACGCCCGCTGGCCAATGCAAGATGTGGCGGCGGGTGAAATCATGAAATCCGGCGCTGAATGCGTTCAAACCATGCGCATAGGACATATAAAGACGCGGAGTCGTGTAACTTTCACCCTTTTTCAGGACGATTTCGCCCGGATGCAGAAACTCGCCAAGCCGCACCAAACGGCGGCCATCATCAAGCACATCGACGCAGATCTTGTGATTGCCGCTCCATCCAAGATGAAACCCGTAAACCTCGCCGTGATGCTCGCCAAACCCCGGCGTCCCGAGAATAATCTGCGGAAAATGATCATGCGAGGTACGACCCTTGCGGTTTTCCGCCGCCCATGTGCCGCTTTTAAGCACAAAACGCCGCTCGTTAAACTCGTTGCACCACTGCCCGTCGTGAATCAGCAATTCACTCGCGTCGTCCGGCAAAACCATGACACCGGCGGCCAGATCATCGAGCGTATAAACCCCGCGCAGGCAGGTCAGCGTTTGGCACACATCGAGAACTGCGCTGCCTTTGGCAAGTGAATAGGTGATGCTGAGGCGCAGGCCCGCAGTTCCATCCTCCATGATCAAAGTCAGCGAACCGGCGCGCTTTTTAACCTGTACCAGATTGAAATCCGCGCTCCAGTCCCCATTCTCTCGGCGGCCACGCAAAGCTGCCGGGTTGAAATTGCCAATACCAAGCGTCGGCAGAACGCTGGCCTGCACAATGTCAACATCAATGGAATTGTGAAACTGGTTGCGGGATCGCAAATAGCTGACAGCAGCCAGATCGCCGCCAGACAGCGCCTTGCCAAAATAGGCAATTTCGGGCGCTCCTTGCGCCCGCGCAACCAAAATCAGTGTCAGTTTGGCATTGTCGAGACGGATAATATTTTCACCCTGCATCATCATTATTCTTTCGTCGCGCCGAGCGTCAGCCCGGCGATAAAATGCCGCTGCATCAGGAAAAAGATCAGGACTGGCGGAATGGCCGCTATAAGCGAGCCAGCCGAAATCAGCTGCCATGACGCAAGCCACTGACCCTTCAGCGCCTGCAATCCAGCGGTCACAGGGCGCGCCTCGTCCGATTGCACCAGCACAAGAGACCAGAAATAATCATTCCAGATGAAGGTGAATTCCAGCACAGCGAGCGCCGCCAAAGCCGGACGCACAAGCGGCAGCACAACATGCCAGAAAATCTTGAGTTCGGTGATGCCCTCGATGCGCGCCGCCTCGATCAGCGCATCTGGCATTTGCTTGATAAAATTGCGCATGAACAGTGTGCAAAAACCGGTTTGAAATGCTGTGTGGAACAGGACCAGCGCCCATACCGTGTCATAAAGCGGAATCCAGTCGATCATGATCGTGCGCACCGGAATCATGAGAATCTGGAATGGCACGAAGTTTCCGGCGATAAAGATCGAAAACAACACGAGATTACCGCGAAAATGGTATTTTGCCAGCGCATATCCCGCCATGCAGGACAAGATCAGCGTCCCTGCCACTGCAAACAGCGTAATGATAACGCTGTTCAACATAAACAGCGCCATCGGCGAACGGGTGAAAACCTCGGTGTAGTTTTGCACGAAGTTTAGCGACGTCGGCCAGCCCCAGAAATTGCCCCTGTTCAAATCCTCGATCGAACGCACAGAGGTCAAAGCAACCGCAAACAGCGGCAGCAACCACAGCAAAACTGCGATAGGCAGCGCCGCCTTATACGTTGTCTGGGTCAGTTTTGAGGTTTTTTCAATCGCAGTGGGGAACATGGCTCACACCTATCGCGCTTCGCGTTTCAACATCGAGTACAGAAAAAACGCGATATAGACGTCCATAATAATGAACAGAACAGTGGCGATGGCTGCGCCGTAGCCGTAGCGGAAATTGAGAAATGTCTGCTCGTACATCATGTAAGCCAACACGGTAGAGCTGTTATAGGGCCCGCCGAGCGTCATGATGGATACCAAATCGAAAGAGCGCAGCGCCCCCACCACGCTCACCACAACAGCAATAAATGTCGCAGGGCGAAGCTGCGGCAAAATAATGTGCCACAGCAGGTTCCAGCCCTTGGCCCCATCCATGCGGGCCGCCTCGATCACTTCACCGTTCATAGCTGTAAGCCCTGTTAAATACAGGATCATGCAATAGGAAACCTGCGGCCACAGGCCTGCAAGGATAACCACGAAAGTGGCGGTATTTTCGCCCTCGATCAGCGCCAGCGGCTCCACGCCAAAATGCGACAAAAGTTCGTTCAGCAGACCGAATTGCGAGTTGAAAAACCAGCCGAACACCAGCCCGACCACAACCTGGCTGATTACGAACGGGAAGAAAAACAACGATTTCGCCAGCCGGATGCCCCGGACGTTCTGGTTGAGAAATAGTGCCAGCGCCAATCCGAACACCGGCCCGAGCATGAAAGCGAACAGCCACCAGATGTTGTTGAAAATCGCCTTCCAGAACACCTCATCGCCAAACAATTCGGTGTAGTTGCTAAAGCCAACCCATTTCTTCGGGTTGATGCCATCCCAATCGTAAAACGACAGCGTGATCGATTGAAAAATCGGGATGATGACAAAAATCGTGAACACCACCGCCGCAGGCAAAAGCAGGAGCAGCGGCGTCACCCACATCTGATTACGCCGCCACCAAGTATCCGGAAAGGTGAGGTTCAGCGGCTTGAGCGAGGTTATCGACATAACGAGGCTTCCTCCCTTTTATATAAAAAAGGCTGGCGTGAGGGTGTCCATTCAAAGCAATTTGTGCACTGGGAGCAGGCGTAAAGGCCCGCTCCCGGCATGAAGAATGTTACTTCTTAATTTCACCGTAGACGCGCTTGCGCTCGGCTTCGATTTTGGTCAGGATTGCCGCCTCACGGTCCGGATTGATCATGAATTCCTGAAAGCCCTTCATCGCGAGAGTTGCGAGAGCTTCGTCGGTATCACGGTCAAAGAACTGTGCCAGACCGTCTGCCTTGCCAAGCAGTTCCGCGCCTGATTTCAAGAACCGCTCGTTCTTAAGTTCGGCATGGGTGTTGATCGGAACCTGACCCAAAGCCTTGTTGATCTTTTCCTGGACTTCCGCAGTCATCACATATTTCAAGAACTTTTTCGCATCTTCCTTGTTCTTGGCGTTCTTCGGAATATGGATCGAGTCCATCGGCGCATCTTCATAGGATTTCATGCCCGGGGTGATTTCCGGAAAACGCATGAATTCCATATTCGCTTCCACATCCTTCGGGAAGTTTGGCGAGATGAAATTGCCTATAAGCATCATCGACGATTTGCCCTGGAACAGGCTGGCCTGGCTTTCCTGCCATGATGTTGAGGCGTGGTTTTTAACGAAGCAGCCGTTCGTCATCAGCTCGCCCCATTTGTCCATGACACCCTTCACCTTGGGGTCTTCGTAGGACACCTTGCCGTGCATCAAATCCATATGGAATGGCAGACCGTTAAGCCGCATATCGATATAATCGAACCAGCCAGCCGTCGGCCATAGATCCTTGGAACCGATTACAATCGGCTCGACGCCGCTGGCCTTGATCTTCTTGCAGGCGTCGACAAACTCCGTCCATGTCTTGGGCGCAGCGGTGACACCCGCCTTGTCGAAAATGTCCTTCCGGTAGTAAACGCCCCAGTTATAGTAAGTATATGGAACGCCATATTGCTTACCACCGTCGGTCACGAGGCCCTTGGCCACAGCGCCAAGACCATCGGACATGCGCTTGTCCCAGATATCGGACACGTCTTCAAGCAGGCCCGGCTTGGTGAACTGTTCCATACGCGTTCCGACATACCAAAACACCACATCCGGCGAGGCGGAGGTCAGCCAGTTTCGGATGCTCTTTTTGTAGCTTTCATGATCGTAAACGTTGAGCTTGGCTTCAATGCCAGGATTATCCTTGTTGAATTTCGAAACAATATCTTCCCAAGCCGCCTTTGGCGCCGGGTCTGAAGTATCCGAATTAATAACCAATGTGCCAGCCGAAGCGGCGCCGCAGAATGTTGCTACCGCTGCAAATGCCGCAGCGCTCACTGCATATTTCAGTGTCTTTGCCAATGTCATTACCTTCTCCCTTGGTGTCCTCTTGGCCTGATACGGCCGCGGCAGGTTGACCCCCGCCTTAACTGTAGTCTTGCATTGCTTATCCGGCCTTTCTTCCTTGTTTTTTGAATAAGTTTCCGGAATACTAAGATTGAGAACGGTACCAAAGGCGTGAACATGGATTACATCGTCTTCAACGACCATCGGTTTTGCGCGGGCGCGGAGCTTGACGTCGCTCTGATGCCCCAGTCTCACACGCATAGTCAGATCGAGATCAATTTCCCGCTTCAGGGCCACATGACCTATTTATATAATGGCCGTCAGATCCGGCTTGAGGCAGGCGAGCTGGCGCTGTTTTGGGGAACGGCCCCTCACCGCGTTTTTGAAAAAGCCGATCAGACCCGCTTCGTTTGCCTCTATGTGCCGATTTCGACCTTTATCGGTATCAAGCTTTCCGATCAGCTGCGTGAGGCAATATTGCATGGCGGCTTCATTCGCGCCCGGCATGTGTTTCGCGAGGAGGCCGAGCGTATGATCCGCTGGCGCACGGATTTGCTCACCGACGACCCGCGGCTCTATACTCTGGTGCAGGATGAAGTTTCAGCAAGATTGCGCCGCCTTGACATTGACGGCTTTGACGATCTCACCGCCCATGATGCGCAAGTGCTCCCCATCGCCGAACCAGCCGATATTCGCCGCCGAAACCAGATCGAGAATATGGTCAGGTTCATTTGCGAAAAAGCATCTTCGGAACTGCGCGTGGAGCAGGTGGCGGAACAGGTTGGCCTCCATCCCAACTATGCAATGACGCTGTTCCGCCGCGCCATGGGCATGTCGATCACGCAATATATTACCCGCCACCGTCTGACCATGGCGCAGGCGCTGCTGCTTTCCACCGATGTCGATGTGACCTCGATTGCGTTTGAAGTTGGCTTCGGCTCAGTGTCGCGGTTTTACGAAGCCTTTTCCAAGCAGGTCGGCAAAACGCCGCGGCAATATCGTCAGGAACAAACCTTGGGCGCTCTGATGCATCAACCGGCGGGTTAAACCGCCGCGCGTCTGCTGGCCCTCGCCACCCGCCATTGCCATATTCCCAAGGCTGGCGTCACGCCAAGCTCCATAACCAGCGCCAGCAGCATCGGCACGCCGGGCGCACCCAGATGCACTAAGGACCATAGGCGCGCCAAGCCGCCCGCCACCACCAAACCAACCAGCAGCATGAACCGTGCGGACTTTCGCTCGATGGAGATGATGCAACTCCAGAAGCCCAGACCAATGCCCAACAATATCCCGGACAGATATTGAAAATGGCTGGCCAGCGAAATATCCGCCATATTGGAGCCAGCGAGCATATCGAGCCCCAAGACCGCGCCAGCCAACCCCGCTGAAACAGGAACGATCCCGCCTACCGCCACTGCTATCTGCAACAGCCGTTTAGGTTTGCGCCAATTCTGACCAGCGTTAATCATCGAGACATATCTCCTTTAGTGAGCAGCGATGTGAGCTGGAATTGCGGACGAATTGCGGCGGCCGCGCAACGGCCAAGTGCCGCATCTGCCCGGCAAACCTATCCTACCAACGCCACGGCAATTTCTGCCGCCAATCGCGCATTGTTTTTAACAAGCGCAATATTCGCGATCAGGCTGCGTCCTTGGGTGAGTTCGGCAATGCGCGCAAGTAAGAACGGTGTCACGCCTTTCGCAGCTATTTTATGTGCGGCGCAGTCTTGCAAAGCCTGTTCGATAAAACCGTGGATTTCAGACGCTGGAATTTCATCGCTCGCCGGGATCGGATTCGCGATCAGCGCGCCGCTCTTGATGCCAAGCCTTGTCTGCGCCAACAAAAACGCTGCAATTTCAATGGCGTTCTCCAGCCGGATTGGCGCTTTTAACCCTGAACTTCTCGAATAAAACGCCGGAAGCTCATTGGTTGCCACACCGATCACCGGCACCATATTTGTCTCCAGAACTTCCAACGTCGCCGGTAAATCCAATATCGCCTTCGCCCCCGCCGCCACCACCGCAACCGGCGTTCGGCCAAGCTCGATAAGGTCGGCGGAAATATCGAGCGAACTTTCCCAGCCGCGATGCACACCGCCGACGCCGCCCGTGGCAAAAACCCTTATGCCCGCCAAAGCGGCAATCCGCATGGTCGCAGCCACCGTGGTGGCCCCGTTGAGCCCTTTTGAAACACAAAAGGGCAGATCATGGGTTGAAAGTTTCAGCACGTCTTTCGCCTGCGCCAGCGTCAACAGGTCTTCGTGCGACAGCCCCACCTTCACCCGCCCGTGCAAAACTGCGATCGTTGCCGGGACCGCGCCATGATCGCGAATGATTTGCTCCACCGCCAGCGCCGTCTCTAGGTTGGCGGGATAGGCCATCCCGTGGGAGATGATCGTGGACTCAAGCGCCACAACCGCGCGCCGCGCTCTCAGCGCTTTGGCAACTTCAAGCGAAATATCCAGATCAGCAGGGTTCATCATCACACCTTAATGAAGAGACTGAAGCAGAAGCGCGGCGGAAAGCTCCGGGTAAACCGAAAGCGGGCTCGCCGCCGTCAAAGCAGCTGCATATTGGCCGACGATGGCAGATTCGCGCAGATTGACCCCACCGCTCAGGGCCCAAAGTGCGGCAGCCAGGGCCGCATCTCCCGCACCGGTGGCATCAACCAGCGCGGACACTTGCGAAGGCTGAAAACCACAGCGCATTCCGTTGGACCAGAACACGCCTCTGGGGCCAAGGCCAACAAGAATATAGGAAACCCGTTTTTGCTTTGTGCGGCCAAAATGCAGCGCCGCGCAGGCTGCTTCGAGATCATCCTCGCCTAGCGTCTGCACGCCGGTCAACGCGGCCAACTGCGCCATATTCGGCGACATTAAAAACACCGGAAGCTCCGCCTGCAAAACCGGTAGAAGGTGCGTCGATTTAGCTACCGAGACCGGCTCCAAGACAAAAAATGCGTTTCGCGCTTGCGCCCATTGCCCGAGCCACAGCAGCGCCTCCGGGGTTAAATTTGCATCGGCGACAATAAAATCACCAGCTGCAACATCGCTTAAGGCCTGCGCCAGAAAGGCGACATCCAACATCGCCATCGTCTCCATCGCGGCCACGCCGATAACCAGATCTCCGGCACCGTCCATCACTGCGGTATAGGTTCCGGTGGGCTCGGACGTCTTCAAAGCGCGCACTTCAAATCCGGCACAGGCAGTGCGGATCATGTCGCCATGCGCATCATCCCCAAGGGAAGTAATCAACTTCGGCTGCAAACCCAACAGGCTGAGGTTATGCGCCAAATTGCGGGCAACACCGCCAACGCTGCTTTGCGTATTCCCGGGGTTTGACGTCGCCAAAATGGCCTTGCCGGTGATGTGGCATTTCACATCAACATTTGCACCACCGACACAATAAAAGCTCGTCATCGCAATGCCTGCTCCTGACCTGCGCCACATGCAGATTTCGACCGTGAGCCTACGCGGCGCAGCCGGATTTTACCAGCGCTTTGGCCTTGAACGAGAAAGCATCGCTCGGCGCAGCTTTGGTCTAGGCATCAACTTGACGGGTATGCGGCCGCGTCGCCCGCAGATAGAGTGGCCAAAATTCAAACGCGCGCCCCAAATTGCGCCCTCGCGACGGTGCTGATGTTGATTTGGCCGGAAGTTACAGGATTTGGCCGGTTTTTGGCCATGTTGCGCCCATGTTTGCGCACGAAATACGGTGCCTGAAAACCGTAAATGCAGCGGATTTTATGATTCCGCACCTACTTTGGCCAGTTTGGAACGTTCCACACTGGCGAAGAAATCGGAATAGTTGGCCAAAAACGCGGCCCGCTCTAGCCATGGCGCGCGCATCCATGTTAAATGTTGGTGCCTGTTTTTGAGACTTTAGGCG
>JANXSV010000004.1 GCA_025356505.1 Methylovirgula sp. | reverse complement strand
TTCGTTGGAGTCTGTGTTCAATCCTTGCCTCGATTGGACAAAATCGAAGCTGCCGCCTCGGTGGGAGGCTGGAAGGAATTGTTAGGGGACGAAGCAACGCTGATGGCTCCGATGGCTCCAGAGGCTTGGAGCCGTTCTTGGTTGGTCTCTGATGCAGCCGACGTGCCATTTATGATCGGCATTTCTAGAGCGACAGAGCCAAAACGCAAAATCGTAGTGTGCTCATTGACTAACCCCTACGCGCCTCCGACACCTATGAAGTCCGCTCTGAAGCAAATTTTGAACTTAGGAATTCCGATGATTGAAAAGCGTGAAGCTGGGTCACAGATGACTTCATGGCCTTTAAAACAGAACGAAATGAACCTGCAAATTAGCTTCTTGGATTCATATCCTTCGGGGGATCCCGGTGTCACAATATCTGCAGCAATCGTGGATGAAATAAAATGAATGATGCGCAACCGCGCTCAAAATTCGACTTCGTTCAATAAATGAAAAACATTTGAGCATTTTAACAGTTCAAAAGGTCGCACTAATGTCCATTCTCATCGATAAAAATACGCGCGTCATCACTCAGGGCTTCACCGGCAAAAACGGCACGTTCCATTCAGAGCAGGCGATCGCATACGGCACCAAAATGGTTGGCGGCACTTCTCCCGGCAAAGGCGGCTCCACGCATCTGGGCCTTCCGGTTTACGACACGGTTCTGGAAGCCAAAATCGGTACAGGCGCAGATGCGTCGGTGATTTATGTTCCGCCGCCCGGCGCTGCAGATGCGATTTGCGAAGCCATTGCCGCGGAAATCGGCCTGATCGTCTGCATCACCGAGGGTATCCCGGTTGCGGATATGATCAAGGTCAAGCGGGCGCTTTCGGGCTCTAAAAGCAGTCTGATCGGGCCCAACTGTCCGGGCGTGATGACTGCGGGAGAATGCAAGATCGGCATTATGCCTGGCAATATCTTCAAGCCGGGCAATGTTGGTATCGTGTCGCGCTCCGGAACTCTGACCTATGAAGCCGTGTTCCAGACGACTCAGGTTGGCCTTGGCCAGACCACAGCTGTGGGTATCGGCGGTGACCCTGTGAAGGGCACAGAATTCATCGAAATGCTGGAAATGTTTCTTGCTGATCCGAAAACCCATTCGATCATCATGATCGGAGAAATCGGCGGTTCGGCGGAAGAAGATGCGGCGCAGTTCATTGCCGATGAGGCAAAACGCGGCCGTCGCAAGCCTATGGTCGGGTTCATCGCTGGCCGCACAGCGCCTCCCGGGCGTCGTATGGGCCATGCGGGCGCGATCATCGCGGGCGGCAAGGGCGGCGCGGAAGATAAAATTGCGGCGATGGAAGCTGCGGGAATTCGCGTTTCACCATCTCCGGCCCGCCTCGGAACCACCTTAATCGATGTGTTGAAAGGCTGAAGCCAAAGCTTTGGAGTCTGATATGGGATCGAGTCACGCGGATTTGCTTTTAATCACTGCTTTTGATCACGGTGCGCGCGTGCCTCGCCCTTCATTCCGCTTTCCGCCCGCTGTGGCGTAATTCCGCAAAACTCTGATAGTCCTGCGTCGGTCGCTAAGGGCCTGCGCGTCAAACCTCAAAAAGGCCGCTAAAAATGGCAGAACCTATGTCTACCTCTTTCCTCACCGGCGCAAATGCTGCCTACATCGAAGATCTTTACGCCCGCTATGAGGCTGATCCGAAATCAGTAGATACGGATTGGCAGCGCTTCTTCGGCGGATTGAATGATGATCCGGCAAGCGTTACCCAAAGTGCCCGGGGCGCAAGCTGGAAGAAACCAAACTGGCCGCAGATTGCCAATGGCGAACTGGTCTCGGCGCTAGATGGCAATTGGGGTGTCGTTGAAAAAATTGTCACGGACAAGCTGAAAATCAAGGCTGCGGAGCCTGCCGCCAAAGCTGAGATCGCCATCGCTGATATCGAGCGTTCGGCGCGCGACTCGGTGCGCGCAATCATGATGATCCGCGCCTATCGTATGCGCGGCCATCTCCATGCCAATCTTGACCCGCTCGGCTTGGAAGCGCCCAAAGATCACGAGGAGCTGCATCCCTCGTCCTACGGCTTCACCGAGGCGGATTATGACCGCAAGATCTTCATCGACAAGGTTCTCGGGCTGGAATTCGCCACCATCAGGCAGATGCTGAGCATCTTGCGCCGCACCTATTGCGGCACGATCGGCTTCGAGTTCATGCATATCTCCGATCCGGCGGAAAAGGGCTGGCTGCAATCGCGTTTTGAAGGTGAGGACAAGGAAATCACCTTCACACGCGAGGGTAAGCGCGCCATTCTTTCGAAGCTGGTTGAGGCGGAAGGCTTCGAAAAATTTATCGACATCAAGTCCACCGGCACCAAGCGGTTCGGTCTGGATGGTGGCGAGGCGATGATCCCGGCCTTGGAGCAGATCATCAAGCGCGGCGGCGCCCTTGGCGTCAAGGACATCGTTTTTGGCATGGCGCATCGCGGCCGTTTGAATGTTTTATCGCAAGTGATGGGTAAGCCGCACCGGGCAATTTTCCACGAATTCAAGGGTGGTTCGTTCACCCCGCAGGAAGTTGAAGGTTCGGGCGACGTTAAATATCACTTGGGTGCATCGTCAGACCGCGAGTTTGACGGCAATAAGGTGCATATTTCGCTGACGGCCAACCCGTCGCATCTCGAAATTGTGGATCCGGTTGTGCTGGGCAAAGTGCGCGCCAAGCAGGATTTGATGGGCGACATTGTCGAGCGCACCAAGGTGCTGCCGCTGTTGATCCATGGCGATGCGGCCTTCGCCGGCCAGGGCGTGATTGCAGAATGTTTTGGGCTTTCCGGCCTGAAAGGTCACCGCACCGGCGGATCGCTGCACTTTATCGTCAACAACCAGATCGGATTCACGACCTATCCGCGCTATTCGCGCTCGTCTCCCTATCCGTCCGACGTTGCCAAAATGATCGAGGCTCCGATCTTTCACTGCAACGGTGATGATCCGGAGGCGGTGGTTTATGCGGCCAAAATTGCCATCGAATTCCGGCAAAAATTCCATAAGCCTGTGGTGATCGACATGTTCTGCTATCGCCGCTTCGGGCACAACGAAGGCGACGAGCCGGGCTTCACCCAGCCGCTGATGTATAAAAACATTCGTGCCCACCGCACGACCTTGGAAATTTACGCCGATAAGCTGGTTGCCGAGGGCGTTGTTACCCAAGGCGAAGTCGATAAGTTGCGCGCGGATTGGCGCACGCGCCTCGAGGCGGAATATGAAGCCGGTCAGGCCTATAAGCCCAATAAGGCCGATTGGCTTGATGGCAGATGGTCCGGCCTCAAAGCGGCACAGGAAGGCGATGATGACCGGCGCGGACAGACAGGCGTGGACATCAGCAAGCTGAAGCAGATCGGGAAGGATATCAACACGATTCCGGCCAGCGTTCATGTGCATAAAACCATACAGCGCATCGTTGATGCCCGCTCCAAGATGATCGAAACAGGGGAAGGTCTTGATTGGGCGCAGGGCGAGGCACTGGCATTTGCAACATTGGTCGACGAAGGCCATCCGGTGCGCCTGTCCGGACAGGATGTGGAACGCGGCACGTTCTCGCAGCGTCACTCCGTGCTGATCGATCAGGATACCGAGGCACGCTATATCCCGCTCAACAACATCCGTGACGGGCAATCGCGTTATGAAGTTGTGAACTCGATGCTGTCGGAAGAGGCGGTGTTGGGCTTTGAATATGGCTATTCCCTATCAGAACCCAACGCGCTTACGGCGTGGGAAGCGCAGTTTGGCGATTTCGCCAACGGAGCTCAAGTGGTGTTTGACCAATTCATCTCGTCAGGCGAGCGCAAGTGGCTGCGCATGTCGGGTCTGGTGTGTCTGCTGCCGCATGGCTATGAGGGGCAGGGCCCGGAACATTCGTCGGCGCGCCTTGAACGCTTTTTGCAGATGTGCGCGGAAGACAATATGCAGGTGGCAAATTGCACAACGCCTGCCAATTACTTTCATATTCTGCGCCGTCAGCTGAAGCGTGAAATCCGCAAACCGCTGATTTTGATGACGCCGAAAAGCCTGCTCCGTCACAAGCGCGCGGTGTCGCGGCTGGAAGAAATGGCCGTTGGCACATCGTTCCACCGCGTTTTGTGGGATGA
>JANXSV010000431.1 GCA_025356505.1 Methylovirgula sp. | reverse complement strand
TTTTGCACCTCAATATGCGCGGATTGAGCCGAAACAATACTGCGTTCATGTTTTGTAAGGCCGGCGGCGTCAATATCTGCCAAACTTTTACGCGCGGCATTAATTAATCCGTGAGACATGAAACGCTTTCGGTTATTTGTGATGTGTGAGCACTTGTAGGCTATGTTTCACGATTGATCCAATCTTGAAATTCGCGCGTAACCACATCAAAATGTTATGAGATTTTCGCAGGATATCTAAAGCTTCATCATGAACCTTTCAAATCCGAATACAAAAATCGTAAATACAAAACTCGACGAACTTTATGCCCGCTTCGCCGCTGGCAAGCTGTCGCAGCCAATGCATGTGCTGGTTGCGGCACATCTTGCCATGCGCGGTGAGGGTCGGGCTTACGTATCGGCGCTGGAAGGCCTTGCTGGCGGCATGCTCGAACGCACCCCGCCATTGGCGCTGTCCAATCGGGACGCCTGCCTCAAGGGCATTTTTGCGGCGACGAACCCTGCTGCCTCCCAATTGCCGGCACAGTCTTTGATGCCTGCACCGCTACATGATTTTCTGGGCAAGGATCTGGCCGACATCAAGTGGCGTCGGCGTATGCCAGGCCTGCGCGAATATACCGTTTCCAAACAGAACGGCGTTGAGGCCAATCTTTACCTGATAAAAGCCGGACATGGCATTCCATCGCACACGCATGAGGGCAGCGAGTTCACTTTGGTTCTCAAAGGCAGCTTTTTCGATAAGGTCGGCCGTTACACCGCTGGCGATATCGCCATTGCCGACTCTGAACTCGACCATCATCCCATCGTTGATAAGGACGAGGATTGCTTGTGTTATGCGGTCATTGATGCCCCGCTGCACCTTACAGGGCCGATCGGGCGTATTTTCGATCGCTTTATGTAAAGCCTCAGGGCAGTTCGACTATGAGGCCGTCCCGCAAAGTAACGCGCCGGTCCATTTTCGCAGCCAGTTCCATATTGTGAGTGGCGATGAGCGCAGCTAGGCCTGTCGCTTTAACTAGAGCCGTGAAAATTCCAAAGACATGATCGGCCGTTTTCGGGTCCAAGTTTCCGGTTGGTTCGTCGGCAAGCAGAATATGTGGCGCATTGGCTACGGCGCGGGCGATTGCGACACGCTGCTGTTCACCGCCGGACAGTTCTTTAGGGCGGTGAGATACGCGCGCTTGCAAGCCAAGGTAACTCAGCAATTCGTCGGCGCGTGCGCGCGCTTCAGCACGGGGCAGCCCCTTGATCATCTGCGGCAACATCACGTTTTCCTGCGCGGTAAACTCAGGAAGAAGGTGATGAAATTGATAGACAAAGCCGATATGCAGACGTCTCAGCGAAGTCCGGCCCCGATCATCCATATGGGCGGTTGGCTTGCCGTTGACATAGATCTCGCCTTGGTCAGGCCGTTCGAGCAAGCCAGCCAAATGCAGCAGTGTGGATTTGCCCGCGCCGGAGGGCGCAACCAACGCCACGGACTGCCCTGCCCATAAGGCCAGATCAGCCTGTTGCAAGATTGCTAGACGGCTGTCGCCCTGGCTGTAAACGCGCTGCACTTCGTCGAGATAGAGTGCGGGAACTTCTTCGCTCATCGGCGCAAAGCCTCAACGGGATCAAGCTTTGCCGCCATCCATGCCGGATATATGGTCACGGCCAGCGAGAGGGCAAAGGCCAGCGCAACAATGACAAAAACATCATGCGCGGCAATTTCCGGGCGCAAACGCGACACGAGATAAAGATCAGACGGGAATAAATTTGCGCCGAAGATGCTGCTCAGGCCTTGCAGGATGGCCTCGAGATTTTTGGCGACAATCAGCCCGAATATGGTGCCAAGCACCGTGCCTGAAATGCCAATGGAAAGCCCGGTGATGAGAAACACCCGCAGGATCGCAACGCGGGTCGCGCCTATTGTGCGCAATATAGCCACGCCGTGTGCCTTATCTTTCACCAGCATGGTCAATCCAGAGATGATACCAAAACTGGCCACCAGAATAATCAACGACAGCACCACAAAGACAACGATGCGCTGAACGGCAAGAGCATCGAAAAAGCTTCGATTTCGGGTGCGCCAATCCGAGGCAATCATCGGACGGCCAACAATCTGGTCTATGTTCAGGCGTATAGCGTCCATGTTTTCGGGGTTTTC
>JANXSV010000429.1 GCA_025356505.1 Methylovirgula sp. | reverse complement strand
TCTTTACCCGGGCGATGAAAAGGACCGGGCACACGGGAATATCGGAGCCTTTTGCTGGCCTGTTTACGCAAGGCATGGTGGTGCACGAAACATATCGTTCGTCCACCGGCGAATGGCTGTCGCCGTCGGAAATCAGATTCGAACAAATCGGTGGGGAAAGAACAGCTTTCTCTCTGAAATCAGACGATAAAATTGACATCGGCTCAATTGAGAAAATGTCAAAGTCAAAGAAAAACACTGTAGATCCTGATGATATCATTGCCAATTACGGCGCGGACACTGCGCGCTGGTTCATGTTGTCAGATTCTCCGCCCGAGCGTGACGTTATCTGGACAGAAGAAGGTGTTCAGGGTGCCGGTCGCTTTGTGCAGCGGCTTTGGCGGCTGATCGGTGTACTCAGTTCCATTCCGGCAACCATTGCCGAGGCAACTCCTACGTCGCCGGAAGCAAAAGCTGTCCGCAAGGCTGCGCTTCTCGCAGTTTCGAGAGTGACAGACGATGTTGAAAAGCTGCGGTTTAACCGCTGTATTGCGCATATCTACGAATTTGCCGGTGCGCTCTCGACGGCTCTCACTGATCCGCTGAAACCATCCGACGTTAACTTTGCTCTCCGTGAAGCTGCGTCTCTGCTCGTCCAACTGTTCGCACCCATGATGCCGCACCTTGCCGAAGAGTGTTGGTCAGAGCTTGGCCACGCTGGGTCTGTGGCGGAAGCTGCATGGCCAACCGCGGATAATTCTTTGCTTCAGGAAGATGAAATATCGCTCCCCGTGCAGATCAACGGCAAAAAGCGCGGTGATCTGACCGTGCCGGTAGAATCCAACGATAACCAAATTCTCGAAATGCTGCTAGAGCAAGATTTCATCCAGCGGGCACTTGAAGGTAAAGCCATCAAAAAGCTGATTGTTGTGCCGAAAAGGATCATCAATGTTGTTATTTAACTTTCAGCGTCGGCTCGCGGTCCGGTTCAGTTTTCTAATTGTGGGCTTCACAGTGCTTTTAGGCGGCTGTATGCAACCGCTCTATCACTCTGAAGGCGGAGAAAATGTAGGCGAAAAGCTGAAGCAGGTGAAGGTTGAGCCACTTCCTGATGTCTTGGGCCATTATTTGGGGACAGAACTCATTTTTCTGCTCAACGGAACCGGCGATACTGTCGCGCCAAGATATAGCCTCGCTGTCATTCCTCACGAAACTAATACTGCTCAAGTCATCGACAGTCTAACTGGGCGAGCAGATTCGGCGAGTATATTTGTAACCGCCGAATTTAAGCTTACTGAAATTGCCGGCGGGAAATTGATCGCCTCCGGACAGGTAATATCTGCTTCACCCTATGATCGCTCGAGCCAGAGATTTGCCAACTTGCGTGCAGCACGCGACAGCCAAATTCGCGTCGCCAAGAGCCTTGCCCAAGATATTCGCAGCCGCATCGCTGCGAGTTTTGCGACTGATGCTAGGCCGTGACGAATGATCGTCAAATCCGATGATTTCGACAGATTTATTTCCCGCCGACATGAGAACATCTTCATATTCCTGTTTCACGGTACCGACCCTGGCCTCATCCACGAACGCGCAAGAGCAACTGTGGGCAGATACATCCAAGACCCGAATGATGCATTTCAGTTAGTCCGCTTTTATGGCGATGATATCGCCAGCCAACCCGGTATTCTTGCAGACGAAGCAGCGACAATTGGTCTTTTTGGCGACGCTCGTGCCATCTGGATTGAAGTCGGCACCAAAAGCATAATGGATGCTTTAGAGTATCAGGCTCAAAACCCACCGGCTTCATGCAAGATTATACTTGAGGCCGGAAATTTAAAGCCGACATCCCCTTTGAGGAAGCGGCTTGACCAGGCAAACTTTGCCGCCACAGTGGCCTGTGATTCGGATGGTCCGGCAGAGGTCAAGCGCCTTGTAGAGACAATGCTGGAGACCCACGGTCTCACAATTGCGCCCGATGTTAAAGAGCATCTTGCGAGTATACTTGGCAATGACCGCATGATTACAAGAAGCGAACTTGAAAAGCTTTGTCTTTACGCGCTCGGGCAGGGCAGCATCACCCATCGCCATATCACCGACATAATGAATGACGCCGCATCCACAGCGCTTGACGAGGCTATAGACACCGTTTTTGTGGGAGATCGCTCCAGGATTGAACTTTTAAGCGATAGAGTGTATCGCGATGGAGCCGATGTGTCTTACATTGTGTCTTCAGCATTAACACACGCGCTCAGGCTTCACCGTATGCGCTTGGAACTTGACCGCGGCGCCAATCTGGAAACGTTAATGGCTCGAACCGGCATCTTCTATGCCCGTAAAAAGATCGTCCAGTCCTATATTGGGAAGTGGAGCGCCGCGCGGCTTCAGGCGGCAATCGAAGTGCTTCAAGTAGCGATGACGCACACACGGACACAAAACAACTTAAGTAAAAGCACAACAACGCGCGCGTTTTGGAAAATTGCTGGCATGGTTCAGACTAGTGCGAAGTCATAACCATCGCGATTTCGTTTCAAGTTATATTATACTGCACTGCCAACTTGTATTATGCTTTTCAGTGACTTACTGCGTTTTAGAGTGAAATTAGAACAGTTTTCGCCGTTAAGTACTTCTTGCATTCGGATCGATGCTACTGTTTCAGGCGCTGACACAGATGATCCAGTTGCTCAAGATTTCTATATCGGATTCGCATTTCGCCGCGCTCGCCCTTGTGATCGATCAAAACAGCCAGTCCAAGGACGTCCGTCAACACTTGTTCTAGAGCAATAGTATCAGAATCCTTCACTTTTTTAACCGGATCTGCCTCGTCGCGATGCAGTTCCGGCTTGGTTTCTTTCTGCACGATGCGCTCGACATCACGCACCGAAAGTCCTTCATCGACAATGCGTTGCGCTATAAATTTCGGATCCGAAACGGAGAGCAATGCACGGGCGTGACCAGCAGTGAGCCTCCCATCCACCACCATCACTTGCACACTGTCGGGCAATTTCGTCAAACGCAGCGTATTGGCAACGTGACTACGACTTTTGCCAATCACTCGACCCAAATCCTGCTGGGAATAACTGAATTCGGTCATAAGCTGTTGATAGCCGAGCGCCTCTTCAAGAGCATTGAGGTCCGAGCGTTGCACATTCTCAATAATTGCAAACTCAAGAGCCTCTTTTTCACTGACATCGACCAGGAAAACAGGAACCTCATGAAGGCCCGCCCTCTGAGCAGCACGCCACCGCCGTTCACCAGCAATAATCTCATAAACCCCACGCAAATGCGGCAAACTGCGCGCCAATATCGGTTGGATTATGCCCTTCTCCCGAATTGAACTTGTCAGATCATCAAGATCGTCTTCGCGAAAGTCTTTTCGTGGATTTCGGGGGTTCGGGCGCAGAAATTCTATTGCAACCTTTTTTGCCTGTCCAAGAACAGCGCCGGGGTCTGCCGCCTCACCAATGAGCGCAGCAAGACCTCTCCCTAACCTCGGTGCTTTAAAGTCTTCAACCACTTTTTTTCCTTACCTGGGGCTGGAATGGCGTTCGCGCAACAGTTTTTCTCTTTGAATGACCTCTGAAGCCAGCTTCAAATAGGCCTGACTGCCGGCACATTTCAGATCATATAAAAGCACAGGCTTTCCGTGAGACGGAGCTTCTGACACGCGAACATTTCTCGGGATCACAGTGTCATAGACCTTATCGCCCATAAAACCACGAACATCTGAAACAACCTGCGTCGCCAGGTTATTTCGTGGGTCGAACATGGTTAGGACTATGCCGTGGATAGTGAGATCCGGATTGAGTGCGCGGCGCACCTGATCTACTGTTTTCAGCAGCTGCGATAACCCCTCAAGTGCAAAAAACTCACACTGAAGTGGAACCAAAATCGAATCTGCCGCCGCCATAGCATTAATCGTCAGCAAATTTAACGAAGGCGGGCAATCTATTAGAATATAGCTGAATTTAACGCCTAAAGCGGTGGCTGATTCTAAAGCGAAGCGTTCAACTGCCTGACGCAACTTGTAAGCTCGGTCACTGTCATTCGCAATCTCAAGTTCGATGCCAAGCAGGTCCAACGTCGATGGGGCAACATAGAGCCTCGGAATAGCTGTGGCTTTCACAGCCGAGATAAGATTTTTTTCGCCACTCAATACATGGTATGTTGAAACTTGGCGCTGACGCTGATCGATCCCAAGCCCAGTAGAGGCATTTCCCTGCGGATCCAGATCTAAAATCAAGACTTGCTCACCAATGGCCGCAAGCGCGGTGCCAAGGTTAATCGCCGTAGTCGTTTTTCCAACACCGCCCTTTTGATTTGCCAAAACGAGTACGCGCACGGACGCCCGTTCCGCACCCTGACTGTGTAACGGATTGAATGAAGCGCTATCCGAAATAAGGTTCAAACCAAATCCAATTCATTTTTGGGCGAAGCGAGTAAAGCGATCTCGAGGATTCCGCTGTTAGTATCAGTTTGACTGGGCCATGTCTTATAATAATACTTATCCAGATGCTTAACTTCGGTCAATTCACGATGTAAATCTTTCCCCTTGAGAAATAGCCCGCTAGCTCCCCCAAGCATCAAATCCTTGCTATATTTTAAGAGTTGCTCCACCGGAGCAAGAGCGCGAGCAGTGATAACATCAAACTTTGTCTGGATATTGGGCACAACTTGCTCTATCCGCCCTGCAATCACCTCCCCACGCGCTTGCGTCTCTCGAATGACCTCGCGCAAAAACGCACATTTCCGTTTATCGCTTTCAATAAGGACAATTGAACCTCTTTGCAGTTCACACAATCTTATGGCGACGATTAATCCAGGGAAACCACCTCCGGAACCAAAATCTACCCAACGTTCTGCGCTAGGCTTCAGATCAAAAATTTGATTTGAATCGGCAAAATGCCGCAACCATAGCTGGTCAAGCGTCGACGGAGCCACGAGATTTAGCATGGTCTGCCAGTGTCTGAGTAATGTAAGATAAACCTCAAACCTTTCCAGCGTTTCACGTGAAACACCTCGGGATATCGCGCCATACGCCGCAGCTTCAGAATTCAAGTGTTCATCCTGCGACATTGCGCTCGGAGCCCTTAGCCAAGCCTAGCCGTCGAACAAATGCGGCAACAAGTATTAATGCCGACGGAGTAATTCCTTCGATCCGACTAGCCTGGCCAAGCGTTACTGGGCGAATTTTCTCGAAGGTAGAGCGCGCTTCATTCGACAGCCCTACTATCATTTGATAGTCAAAATCTGGCGGTAATTCAACCTGTTCCATGGTTTTGAACAGGTCAATATCTTTATTCTGCCGGTTTAAATAGACAGAATATTTCGCATCCGACTCAATGCGTTCCTTCACTACCCGTGACACGCCGCCCAGTTCAGGCCACAGTTCCATAAAACCCTCAAGCAAAACGTCCGGGAAGCTGAGGATTTGAAAAGCAGTACGTACTATCCCATCGGTATGCCCGGGTAGACCCAAGTGGATCAACTCCGCTCTGGAAATCCGCCTTTCATTGAGTGTGTTTGTCCAAAACTGTAACAAGTCCATTTTGGCATTAAATGAACGTAACCTATTTGGCTTTACACACCCATACGAATAGCCCTTCATCGTCAAACGCTCATCAGCATTGTCCGCGCGCAGGCTCAACCTGAATTCTGCGCGAGACGTAAAGATTCGATACGGTTCCGAAACACCCTGAGTTATGAGATCATCAATCATGACGCCGAGATAGGCTTCAGAACGATCCAAGATAAAGGCACCCCGGCCAAGGGCCTTACCGGCAGCGTTTAATCCAGCAATCAGGCCTTGTCCGGCAGCCTCCTCATAACCCGTCGTACCGTTTATCTGGCCCGCAAGGTAAAGCCCGGCTATTCGC
The DNA here is from genome assembly GCA_025356505.1 of Methylovirgula sp. GTDB lineage: Bacteria > Pseudomonadota > Alphaproteobacteria > Rhizobiales > Beijerinckiaceae > JANXSV01. The sequence goes on along the minus strand of JANXSV010000429.1, from coordinate 4,635 downwards.
TTTGTCTCTAACGTTAATCCTAGCTCACGAGGATCAACATAATCATATTCTATGGCATAGCCCGGCCGCAGCATAACCACATTCTCAAGGCCCGGGATAGACTTAAGAATCTGATATTGCACATCTTCTGGCAATGAAGTCGAGATTCCGTTCGGGTATATGGTAAAATCGTCCAGTCCCTCAGGTTCAAGGAATATCTGGTGACTGTCTCTATCGGCAAAGCGAACCACCTTGTCCTCGATAGAGGGACAGTAGCGGGGACCGCGACTTTGGATAGCGCCAGAATACATCGGCGCTCGATGCAGATTCTCGCGAATGATCTCGTGTGTTACTTGCGTAGTTCTTGTGACACCGCATTCCACCTGGCGCGAAGCTATATTGGCTGTCAACGACGAAAACGGCTCGGGCACTTCGTCGCCTTTTTGCATGACGAGGCCGCTCCAGTCTATCGTACGCCCGTCAAGCCGCGCGGGAGTTCCTGTCTTCAGCCGCCCCAATCGAAACCCATAGCGTTCAAATGTCCGCGACAGATGCAACGATGGCGCTTCACCCACTCGCCCGGCGGGAATGCGTTGTTCACCAAGATAGATCAGGCCACGCAGAAAAGTACCGGTGGTTATGACCACAGAAACGGCTCCGAATCGATCACCGTTGGCACACACGAGGCCAGCTACGGCACCATGTTCACTTATAATATCAGCTGCTTCCGCCTGAATAATCTCGAGGTTTTCTAAGCTTTCGAGAGCATCAAGCATTGCTTCACGGTAAAGCCTTCGATCGATCTGCGCTCTTGGACCCCGAACTGCCGGCCCTTTTTTTTTGTTCAGCACGCGAAATTGAATTCCGGCTTGGTCGGCAAGTCGCCCCATCAAACCATCAAGCGCATCAATTTCCCTAACCAGATGGCCCTTTCCAAGCCCTCCTATCGCCGGATTGCATGACATTTCTCCGATGGTGCGAATTGAATGCGTGACCAGAGCAGTGCGCGCGCCTAGGCGGGCAGAAGCTGCCGCGGCTTCGCACCCGGCATGGCCACCCCCAACCACAATCACATCAAAATTTTTATATGTCATTGACGCCTTTCAGCTTCCCAATCGCGACATACCAGTTTGAGAGCTGCTTCTCAAGGCGACACTTGTTTTACCGCAATCTACGGTAAAAAAGACCGCTACTTGCCAATACAGAAACTTGAGAACAGCGTCCCAAGAACATCGTCGACGACAAATTCTCCAACCAGACGCCCGAGTGTTCTCCCCGCCTGGCGTAGATCATCAGCCAGAATTTCTATCGGAGTCGCGGCATCGGCTTGCATAACAATGTTTAGCAAAGCGATCGTTGCGACTAGCGCCTCAGCATGGCGCTGGCGGGTAACCAAACCGGCACCGCGCGGTAGACCGGACAGGCGCGTTTTGATCTCCTCATACAACACCGACAGTCCCTCGCCGGTCGTCGTCGAAACCCAAAAGGGCGTCGACGGCACCGCGCCTAAGTGAATATCCCGCTTCGTTGCCACCAAGATATTATTACCAGCGGACGCCGGCACGGCCATAGACGTCGTTTCGTCATACAGCTCCAGCACCAGGTCAGCCATCTCGCGCGCTTTCAAAGCCCGCTCTATCCCGAGCCCTTCAAGATGCTCAGCCGTTTCGCGAATACCCGCAGTATCAATAAATGTTACCAGCTCGCCGAAAAACACCACGCTGACTTCAATCAAGTCTCGCGTCGTGCCCGCAGTGGCAGACACCAGCGCAGCATCCCTTTGCGCGATGGCATTTAAAAGGCTGCTTTTCCCTACGTTTGGAGGGCCGCTAATAACAACTACAAGACCTTGGCGCACGCGCTGAGAGTGGGCAAAACCTGCCAGAGCACCTTCAAGTTCGGCTTTAAGTTTCGCAACCGAATCTATCAATCGTTGATGATCGAATGAGCCGACATCATCTTCATCTGAAAAATCAATGTCGGCCTCAAGTTCGGCCTGCAATCCAAGCATCCGGCGTCGCCAATCAGTGCATTGCACACCAAGCGCCCCATCAAGCTGATACAAGGCCTGTTTGCGCTGGGCCTCGCTTTCGGCATCAATCAAGTCAGCCAGACCCTCAGCTTGCGCCAAATCAAGCTTACCGTTCAAAAACGCTCTCCGGCTGAATTCTCCCGCATCAGCCTGTCGGAATTCTGCCAGACCGCTCAGCGCCTTCAGCAAGGCTCCGACGATAGCTCGGCCGCCGTGTACATGGAACTCCGCGCAATCCTCTCCGGTGAAGCTCTGCGGCCCGGGGAACCATATAACGAGCGCATCGTCAATGCCATTACCGTCCAGACCGCGCAACCGTCTCAAGCTTGCACGCCGTGGGGGCGGCACGAACCCTGAAATTGTTTCTAATCCAAATCGAGCGTGACGTCCCGAAACGCGAATGACAGCAACGCCGGACCGACCACCGCCCGAGGCCAGCGCGTATATCGTCTGCGACCCGAACTCCGCCATCGTTTCACTTCCAACTCAAATGAAAGGGTTGGTTAACCGGCAACAGCCACCTTACTGAATGCACCGTTAGGTGTTCATCTTCTCGAAGAACTCTGCGTTCACCTTGGTATCGCGCAATTTGCCCAACAGGAACTCTATGGCATCCACAGTGCCCATAGGGTTGAGGATGCGGCGCAACACATACATCTTTTTAAGCGTATCAGCAGGCACCAAAAGCTCTTCTTTACGTGTACCAGAACGGGTAATATCGAGCGATGGGAACACGCGCTTGTCGGAAACCTTACGGTCCAGAATAATTTCTGAGTTACCGGTTCCCTTGAATTCCTCAAAGATCACTTCATCCATTCGTGAACCGGTATCGATCAGAGCTGTCGCAATAATTGTCAGCGAGCCGCCCTCTTCGATATTACGCGCTGCACCGAAAAACCGTTTTGGCCGCTGCAAAGCGTTGGCGTCCACACCGCCTGTTAAAACCTTACCAGACGACGGCACCGTTGTGTTATAGGCCCGGCCAAGGCGCGTAATCGAGTCGAGTAGAATAACGACATCCCGGCCGTGCTCAACCAGACGCTTAGCTTTTTCGATGACCATTTCGGCCACCTGAACATGGCGAACGGCAGGCTCATCAAAGGTTGATGACACGACTTCACCCTTCACCGAGCGCTGCATGTCGGTGACCTCTTCCGGCCTCTCGTCGATCAATAGAACGATCAGATAACATTCAGGATGGTTGGTGGTAATCGACTGGGCAATATTTTGCAGCAGAACCGTCTTGCCGGTGCGTGGTGGCGCCACGATCAAAGCGCGCTGGCCTTTCCCGATGGGTGAGACGATGTCGATCAAGCGCGCCGAAATGTCTTTACGCGTGGGATCCTCAATTTCCAATTTCAGACGTTCGTTTGGATACAACGGCGTCAGATTGTCAAAATGAACCTTGTGGCGCACTTTGTCCGGGTCTTCGAAATTAATCGTATTGACCTTGAGCAGCGCAAAATAACGCTCGCCTTCGCGCGGGCTGCGGATCAGCCCTTCAACGGTATCACCTGTGCGCAATCCAAAGCGCCGGATCTGCGAAGGTGATACATAAATATCGTCGGGACCTGGCAGGTAGTTCGCATCGGGTGAACGTAAAAAACCGAAGCCATCGAGCAGGACTTCAACAACACCCTCGCCGATGATTTCAATATCTTTGCTTGCCAACTGCTTCAAGATCGCAAACATTAATTCCTGTTTGCGCATAATCGAGGCGTTTTCGACTTCGTGTTCCTCAGCAAAGCTCAGCAACTCGGTCGGCGTCTTTGACTTCAAATCCTGAAGTTTAATTTCCCGCATGGGGCATCCTTAAATATATGAATATTGGAAGTGGCCAGAAGATCTGAAACCGGACGGGGCAGAGCCCTAAACGTCATTTCCTTAAGAGGTGGGAATTACGCTCTAACAAGATTCGCCAACACCCGCAAGCGCCCGGCAAAATTAAATCAGCCTCGCCTGATGATTCACGTGAAACATTTTTTAGCGTTTCACGGCTGTGACCTCGATTTCAACCAACATCGCCTCCTCAAGGAGTCCTGCCACGATAATCATAGCCGCGGGCCGGATCCCTGCAAAATACTGCCCCGCTATTTCAAGAACCTCTTCAACATAGTCGCGGCTCGACACCACATAATTCACCCGCACCACATCTTGCAAAGACGAGCCGCACTGGTTCAATACTGCGGAGATTGTGTTGAAACACTGATGAGTCTGCGCCGTTACACCTTCAGGCAAAACCATTTTTGTATAGTCATATCCGGTCGTGCCCGAGACAAAAACCCATGGCTCTTGAACAACCGCGCGGGAATATCCGCCCTTGAGCTCAAACGGTGACCCTGTCGAAATATGTCGGCGCGTCATTTAGAACGGCTTTACCACAACCAGGATGACAATCAGTATCAGCAGAACCGTGGGAACCTCATTGATCACCCGAAAAAAATTCGCGCTGCGCGTGTTTTGGTCTGTCGCAAATTTACGGGTGCTAGCGGCCAGAAAACCGTGAACGCCTGACATCAATATAACCAACAGAAACTTAGCGGTCATCCAATGGGCTGCGAAGGCATGCGATGCATAAGCAAGGTACAGCCCGGCAATCCAAGTCACTGCCATAGCCGGATTGA
>JANXSV010000408.1 GCA_025356505.1 Methylovirgula sp. | reverse complement strand
TATGCGGCCGATGTTTCTTTCGCTTGAGGCGCGTCAGACAGCCGAATATCTGCTCGAAATCCTGCCCTATTCGGTGCCGAATGTGCTGGATATGGCATGGTATGACCGCGCGCTCGCCTACAAGTCCGGTAAGACGGCGCTGGCCTATTCGCACACTATGCTGGCGCCCCTTTATGAAACAGATGTCAACGCGGCGGCCTATCGGCGCACTGGCTATCTGCCACATCCGCACGGGCCGCGCGGCAAGCCTATCGTGCCAATGGGCGGCTATGGCCTTGCAATGCCGGAAAATCTTGCGCCTGAGCGCGTGGAGCCAGTGATGACGGCCCTAAGGGCCATGACGTCGGCAAATGCCGCCAAGCTCTACTTGATGAATGGTAGCCTTGCCAGCCCGCGGCGCAGCGTCAGCCTCGATCCGGAGGTAAAGGCCTTGTCGCCGATTGTCTCCGTCGTTCATGACATGGCGGAGAGCGGGGTTGTGCGCATGTGGCCGCGCGTGCCTATCCCTGAAATCACAGACATCATCCGCATCGCCGGCGAGGAAATTCATGCCTTGCTTATGGGAGAGAAATCCATTGGGTCGGCCTTGCACGATGCGCAGGATCGCAGCGACGCCCTGATGCTGGCGGGTGGCTATTACTAATTTTTGATGGCAAAACCTGACAATCCGGTTTGCCACGTCCGAAAATATCCAAAATGGATACAATAGTATCTAGGATGAAGTGTCCGAATTGGTAATATCCAAAAAGTGATGTGCGGAAATTGATCGCGCAGCTGAGCAAAGGCCGGAGGGCCGATGCTGCATACTAATAGCAAGCGGCGCCCCGCGTTGGGGCAAACGTCAGGCGGGAGCGGCGATGAGCTGTTTGTCCCAATCCTGTGATGCGCCGCTGAGTGGAGGATGCAAGATGAAGGCCGTATTTCTTCCTGGCAACAAGCGCGTCGAAATTCGCGCAGTGGCGGTACCGGAGCCTGGTTCGGGCGAGGTGCTTGTGGAAGTCAAGGCCTCCTGCATCTGCCGCAGTGATCTGAGCCTTTATTATGGCAACGCGGTTGTCGGCGGCGATGCTGCGGGAAAATGTGTTACGGGTCACGAGCCCGCCGGGCGCATAGCCCGTGTTGGCACGGGCGTCAACAAGTTCAAGGCTGGTGATCGCATCGCCATTCATCTGGCCATCGGCTGCGGCGTATGCGCCCATTGCCGTGCTGGCAATTATCATATCTGCCACGAGTGGAAATGCATCGGCTTCACTGCCGATGGCGGTAATGCCGAATATATTGTCGTGCCGGAACGCAATTGCCTCGCCATTCCGGACAGCATGTCCTATGTCGCGGCGGCCATTTCGACCGACGCCTTTGGTACGCTCTACAGCGCTGCCAAGAAATTGCAGCTCAATCATATATCTGTGATGGGCATCTGGGGTCTTGGACCGATGGGTTCAGCCGGTATTCTGGCCGCCAAGGCGTTGGGAGCCAGGGTTGTTGCGCTCGACCCGATCGAGGCTCGTCGTCTTTTCGCCGAAAGTCTGGGCGCCGATCTGACGCTCGACCCTTCTGCGCCTGACGCCGCTGCGAAGCTACGCGAATTCACCAGCGGGCGCGGACTTGATGCCGCCATCGACTGCTCCGGCAACAATATCGCTCACAATATGGCATTGGACGCCCTGCGCCCGTTCGGCCGGATGGCATTCGTTGGCGAGGCGGCGGAAACGACCATTCGTCCAAGCGAGCAATTGCTGCGCAAGCAGCTCACACTTTTCGGCTCCTGGTATTTCAATGTCGCGGAATATCCGGAAATCGTCGAGGTGCTGACCTCGCAAAACATTAATCTGGAACGTCTGGCCACGCATCGGTTCAAGATTGACGAAGCCGAAACCGCCTTTCGCATGTTTGACGAGCGCAAAACCGAAAAAGCCGTCTTTGTTTTTTAAGAGGAAACGCAGATGTCGTTCAAATATTCCTTCAATACATGGTGTTACGGCAGCTTCCCTGTTTGGGTGCCGTCCTATTCGCTGGAAGAAACCGTCCGCCGCATTGCCCGGGCAGGTTATGACGCGGTCGAGATCGGTTGCGCCGCTCCGCATGCCTGGCCGGCCCATCTGAGCAAGGCCCATCGCGCTGATCTGCGCAAGCTGATTGCCGATGTTGGTATGGTCGCTTCAAGCCTACTCCCCGCGCCAGGCGGCGGGCCGGGCAATAATCCCGCCTCATTGCTGGCGGAGGAACGGACGGCCACCATCGCTCATTATAAGGAAGTGGTTGATCTCGCACATGATCTTGGTTCGAAACGCGTGCTCTACATCGCCGGTTGGCGCTCATTCGGCGTCGATGCAGCGCAGGCGAGGGACTGGAGCCTGGCGGCCCTGAAGGACATTGCCAAATATGCGGCGGACAAGGGCATTACCATTTCCATCGAGCCGACTTCAGCCGACTCAAACTTGATCGACACTGCGGCCCAGGCGCTCAGCCTGCGCGCCGACAGCGGCTACGAAAACGTCAAGGTGATGTTCGATACCTATCACGCGCTTTATCGCAACGAAGTCAGCTCCGATTATGTTTATGAAATGGCGCCGCATCTCGATCACATTCATTGCGCCGATATCGACCGCAAGGCGCCGGGCGACGGTGTTGTCGATTGGTATGGCGTGCTTCAAGCTGCCAAGGACATTGATTTCAAAGGCTATCTCACCATGGAAATCGCCTTTGCCGCGCGCCGTGTCGAGCCGGATTTCTGTGCCCGCAAGGCGCTGACATATCTCAAAAATATTGAGCAACAGCTGAAATAAACCCAGACCTGTTCACAACTAGGCTGGCCCCGAGGGCTAGTCGATCTCGGGAGGAAACAATGACAAACAAATCCAATATTCATCTGACGCGTCGCGCTGTGCTGATGTCGGGCGTTGCAGCCCTGGCCAGCGCCAGCGTCATGGGCGCGAGCCGCGCCTTTGCAGCCGCGCCCAAGCCGACCGGCCTGACCATGCTGTATGCTACGGCCGAAGCCAATTCCGATGCGATCAAGGCCGCCGCTGGCGATTTCAAGGCGGCATTCGGGTTCGACATCAAGATTGACACGATGCCCTACAATGCCCTGCAGCAGAAGACCTACGCCGAACTGGCTTCCGGCAGTTCCTATTATGATATCATGATAATCGATACGCCTTGGATGCCGGCGCTCACCAACAAGATCGAACCAATCACCAATATGGTGCTGGATTCGGCCGCCTCTGGCGATCTGGACATTCAGGACTTCATTGCCAAAGTATTCTTCGATACGGCAGTCTACAAGAAGGACGCGAGCCACCAGCATTTCGACAAGACGGATGCCATCGATCCGGCGGCGATCAAAGCCGCAGGTTTCGACATTTTCGGTCTGCCGATGCAAGCCAATGTGCTTACCCTTGCTTACCGCAAGGATCTGTTCGACGATGCAGCCAACAAGGCAGCGTTCAAGGCCAAGACAGGCAAGGATCTTTCTGTCCCGGCCAACTGGGATGAATTTGCCACCGTTGCGGCTTTCTTCACGAATCCGGCCAAGCGGCAATGGGGCACCACCCTGATGGCGGGAGCAGGCGATTGGTCAACGGATGATTTCAAGACCCTGCTCGCCGGTTTTGGCGGTGACGGCCATCTGGTCAGCGACAATTTTGAGCCGGCATTCGACTCGCCTGAAGGCGTCAAGGCTCTGACCTATTATGTCGACCTTATCAACGGCAAGAAGGTGACGCCTCCGGGCACCACTTCGTCGAGCTGGGATGAAGTTGCCACGTCGTTCAGCAACGGTCTGACCGCCATGACCATGAACTATCACGATCTGGCTCTCGCTCCGAGCGTCAAGGGCGAAGTGTCCTATGCTGTCGTGCCGCAGGGCGTTGGCATCGGTCCGCATTTCGGCACCTGGATGCTATCGGTCAATTCCTTCTCGCAAAACAAGGAATGGGCCTATCAAGCGATCAAATGGTTCACCGGCAGCGCTGTCCAAACCAAGGCTCTGGCTAAGCAGCTTCACCCCACCCGCAAGTCGGTCTATACTGAAGCGCTGAAG
>JANXSV010000316.1 GCA_025356505.1 Methylovirgula sp. | reverse complement strand
CGGCTTTGGGGTTTGCAATCAGGGTTGCGACAAATGCAAAATCTGGCATGACAGGTTCCGTATGGACTTTTTAACGTGACACAATTTTCTGCCCTTCTCATTGCAGGCCCTACCGCGAGCGGCAAGTCCGCTTTGGCGATTTCATGCGCTAAAAAGTTGAATGGCGTGGTGATCAATGCGGATTCGATGCAGGTCTATCGGGATTTGCACATTTTGTCGGCGCGGCCGAGCCTGTTTGAAATGGCTGACGTGCCGCATCTTTTATTCAGCCATATTGACGGAGCGATAAATTATTCGGTTGGAAAATGGCTGGAAGACGCCGCCGGGGCGTTAGAGAACGCGCGCGCCATGGGCAAAATGCCCATATTTGTCGGCGGCACGGGCATGTATTTCAAAGCCTTGACGCAGGGCCTGTCAGACATTCCGGCGGTGCCGGAGGCGGTGCGCGCCAAGGTTCGCGCCGAAGCTGCGGGCGTTCCGGTTGCGGATTTGCACGGCTGGCTGAAATTGCTCGATCCGGAGATGGCGGCGCGGCTGCGCCCTTCAGATCCGCAGCGGATTTTGCGGGCTTTGGAGGTGTTTGAAGCCACGGGCAGGAGCTTGAGTTTTTGGCAGGGCAAGCGCGGCGCGGCTTTGCTGGATGCGTCCGCGTGCTCAACATGGTTTCTCAACCCGCCGCGCGCGGAGCTGTTTCGGCGTATAGATGCGCGCTTTGACATGATGATAGAGGCAGGTGCCATGGCAGAGGTTGAGTCGCTGGCGGCGCGCGTACTGGATTCGGCGCTTCCTGTGATGCGGGCGCATGGCGTTCCGGGACTGATTTCATATTTGAAGGGCGAGACCTCGCTTGAGGCTGCAATTGCAAAAGGCAAAATGGACACGCGCCACTATGCCAAGCGCCAATGTACTTTTGCGCGCGGGCAGATGGACTTTACTTGGGTGGAACGGGCGGAAGAGGTTGGGATATAGGGGGGGGATTGTTGTAGCGCAATCGCACAATCCCCAATCAGCCGTATCTCACCTCGCCAAATGCAGGCCAAACATCTGCCACAGCGTCAGCACGATTTCGGCAATAATCAGCGCCACGATTGTGGCTTCCAGCCTCACGCCGCGGTCGGCATCGATGATATCCGTGAGCGCATGGGCGGTTTCCACGATGACGTCGAGTTTGCGCTTCAAGGTTCCGGCGCGCTCTTTTAGCTCGTATTCGTCTTCGAGGCGGGCGTAGAGCCGCTCAAGGTCGGGGCGATCCCACAACACATCCGGCTTTTCCTCCACCGCGACGCGGCCCGAAACGCGGTGCTGCGCCAGCAGTGCTTGGCCGATAAGTTTGAGCATAGCGCGGCGTTTGCCCGGCGGGCGGCCATGTTCGGCCAGTTGGGCGGCGAAGGGTTCGATGATGTCGAACACAACATTGACTTCGCGCTCGTCACGGGTGAGCGAAACGCTTTTGGCGAGCGCATCCGCCACCACGAGAAAGCGTTCCTCGGAGAGGTCTTTCGCTTGAATCGGTCCTCCGGGCGGAATTTTATCCTCAAATTCGGGCGCGATGCTGATGGCTGCGGTTTCGTCATCGATGCGTTCGCGCTTGCCAACCACGCGCACCTTGATCTTGGCGAGAAAATCCTCCTCCTCCAAAGGGGTCAGGCCGACAAGCACCGCAACGCCATAGCGGTAAATCGCGACAAAGCCGGAGCTGCCGACATGAAAGGCAAGCGGATTGGCCGAGATCATGTCCGGGCGTTCAAGATCGCCCGCATCGATACGCTCTCCCAGCAGCAGTGCGCGTGCAGTGAGGCGTTGCGGTTGCGCGCGCGGGGTCAGCGCAACGGGGGCGGGGCTGATATCTGGCATTTTCGTTAATTTACCTGTTGATTGCGCCCGTAAGAGTCTCCCTGCCATATACGTTTGCGGCGTCATCGTCGAGGCAGGATGTTCGCGACGCCCGCTTTGGCGGCTGGTTTTCGCATTTTCGACGCTTGACGCTGTAGTTTTCCTGCGCTAACTTCGAAATTCAATTTTCAGGTGGGCAATGAAGTCAATCATTCTTGTAGTAGGCTGTGCGTCAGGAGCTGGACAGGTTTAACCTGATCCAACAATTGGCGCATGAAACCAGGGTCCCAAACGGGGCCTTTTTTATTGTCCTGAATTCGCGTGAAGAGGAAGATACAGATGCCTAAGCAAATGACTGGTGCGGAAATGGTGGTTGAGGCTTTGAAGGATCAAGGCGTCGATACGATTTTTGGATATCCGGGCGGCGCTGTCCTTCCGATTTATGATGCGATTTTCCAGCAGAACCATGTCCGGCATGTGCTGGTGCGGCACGAGCAGGGCGCCGGGCACTCGGCGGAAGGCTATGCCCGCTCTTCTGGCAAGGTTGGCGTGTTGCTGGTGACATCGGGGCCAGGCGCAACCAATGCTGTGACCGCGCTGGCTGATGCGCTGATGGACAGTATTCCGCTGGTGTGTATTTCAGGGCAGGTGCCCACCCATCTGATCGGGTCGGACGCGTTCCAAGAATGTGACACCACCGGCATCACCCGCTCCTGCACCAAACATAATTATCTTGTGCGCTCGATTGCTGATCTGCCGCGGATCTTGCACGAAGCGTTTTATGTGGCGCGTTCGGGGCGTCCCGGGCCTGTTTTGATTGATATTCCAAAGGACATCCAGTTTGCCTCCGGCACCTATACCGGCCCTGAGAATGTGCAGCACAAGACCTATCACCCGCAGGTGAAGGGAGACGCGCGCGCCATCGCCCAGGCCGTCGAGATGATGGCCAAGGCAAGAAAGCCGATTTTGTACACTGGCGGCGGCGTCATTAATTCGGGGCCGGAAGCGTCGAAACTGCTGCGCGATCTGGTTGCGGCGACCGGTTTCCCCATCACTTCAACCTTGATGGGGCTTGGGTCTTATCCGGCTTCGGGCAAAAACTGGCTTGGAATGCTCGGCATGCATGGCACTTATGAAGCCAATAATGCCATGCATGACTGCGATTTGATGGTGTGCATCGGCGCGCGTTTCGATGATCGTATCACCGGCAGGCTCGACGCGTTTTCGCCGGGGTCTAAGAAAATCCATATCGATATCGACCCGTCTTCCATCAATAAAAACGTGAAGGTAGATCTGGCAATCATCGGCGATTGCACGCATGTACTCGGCGATATGCTGTCACTGTGGCGGGCCGATTCGGCTGAAAAGCCAAAACTCGACGCCTGGTGGAAGCAGATCGACGTTTGGCGGGCGAAAAAGTCGCTCGGGTTCCGCCAGTCCGCGGCCACGATCAAACCGCAATATGCGGTGCAGCGGCTGTATGAGCTCACAAAAAACCGCGACACCTATATCACCACCGAGGTGGGGCAGCATCAGATGTGGGCAGCGCAGCATTACCACTTTGAAGAGCCAAACCGCTGGATGACATCGGGCGGTCTCGGCACTATGGGGTACGGCCTGCCAGCCGCCATTGGCGTTCAGATGGCGCATCCAAAAGCACTGGTGATCGATATTGCCGGCGAGGCGTCGATACAAATGTGTATGCAGGAAATGTCCACGGCGCTTCAATATCGGCTGCCGGTGAAAATCTTCATTCTGAACAATGAATATATGGGCATGGTGCGCCAATGGCAGGAATTGCTCCACGGCGCGCGTTATTCGGAAAGCTATTCCGAAGCGCTGCCGGACTTTGTCAAGCTGGCGGAAGCTTACGGCGGCCATGGCATTCGCTGTTCGGATCCGGCCAAGTTGGATGATGCGATCATGGAAATGATCAACTCCCCCAAGGCGGTGATTTTCGATTGTCTGGTGGACAAGTTGGAAAACTGCTTCCCGATGATCCCGTCCGGCAAAGCGCATAATGAGATGCTGCTGGGCGACACCGGCGAGGACATCGGCAGCGTGATCGACGCCAAGGGCAAGATGCTGGTTTGATATGAAAACAATCGGCCTCATTGGCGGGACAAGCTGGGAATCGACGCTGGATTATTACCGGCTG
>JANXSV010000323.1 GCA_025356505.1 Methylovirgula sp. | reverse complement strand
GGCTGACAAAAGCGACTTGCGCCGGGATGCGGCCCCAACGGTCAGGGAGCGATGATATCTCGCGCAGCAGCACCACGTCGCTCTTGGCGCGGACTTCAAGCTCGGCGGCAATGGCGGCAACGGTAGCGTTTTCGCGGGCGTAAAGCGGGCTCAATCCCGGAATTTTCACCACGCGACCATCCTCCAGCGCCAGCTCAAATTGCGGCGTGATCTGCTTGACGCTGACCACATCTGCGTCACCAATGTCGCAGCTTGGCATCGGGCCGCGCGCCCAAAGCGGCGAAACCGCCAAGATCAGCATTCCAAAAACCGCAGCCCGCATAATTTGAGAACCATATTTGTCCGCCGGATTGGCCGCAAATGCAAACCCGCCCTTTGCGTTTAAGTCAAATTATATTAGAAGCAAAACGTTGCTGTCTCCGTAGCTCAACAGGATAGAGCGCAGGTTTCCTAAACCTGAGGCTGCGTGTTCGATTCACGCCGGGGACACCAGCACATTTTTAAGATATTGATTTGTCTATCATTTTAGGTTCATCGCCCGCACCGGAGTTTGGGTGCGGGCTTAAAATGTTCAGCACCTGTTCCAAATCGATGCCATCGAACATACTTAGAGCCATCTTTTCCCGGTCTGATTTTCGGGTGTAACTGGCAGAAGTCCTTGAGCTTGACTAACCAAAGCCAGCATCGAGTTGCTTATTCGACGCTCCGTTTTCGGCAAAAATCGTGGCGAGCGACTTGCGCAGGCCGTGCGCAGTGCCTAAACGCCGGTGCGCTTGCATACATCTCCGAACCAATTTCCGAAACTCTTTTTGGTCATCGCGTCGCCCTGCGCCGGATGACCAAAGCCGACGCGTTGCTAGTTGCACAGATCACGGCACGAGCTTTGCGACAGCATGGTTAGCTATTGCGTGGGGCACGGAAAGTTTTGGATTAATGCCGCCAGAACCAAATCCGCAGCGTGAATTGTTAATAGCGATGGGGTTGCATAACCCGTTTTTAACAAGGCAAGCCTAAATTGATATGCGGTGTTATTCTCATTTAGGCAAAAGGGGGGGCGCGAGACAGTAAAAGATAACTCCTATCAATGCCGTCCATCATACCAACTATGTATAGGTAGCACGGATCGAGATTCTGAGCTTCGCACCTCATCATTAATTCCGTTACATCCATAGAACTTGCCGAAGCGGGTTCAATTGGCGCTAGGACAAATGCGGGGTATAGAAAAGCTGCAAGTATTCTCATCTCAACCTAACCTGATGGCGATATCAGACAAACATGCCAGCGTAGCGCTCGCGAGGCAATAAAAAACCCGCCGTAAAAGCGAGCAGTAAAGTCGGTAGTGTCTCAGTTTAAAATTTCGCCCTACTTGATTTCGGCCAAGCGAGGCTTTTTTGCTTTTGTGAGGGGAACCAATCCCGCCCACTTGCCTCTCATAACAGGCGGGTTTAGACACACAACGTCATTTGCTTTTCAGTATAAAACTGGCTGCACAACGAGCATATGTAAGAAATCGTCACATGTGGCGTACTGATAGAAAGCACCCAAAATAGGTGCGGGCGGCGCTCAAAATTATCGTTTAGAATCAATATGCTCCGTTCGCCCGCACCTTTAAGCTAAGGTATTGATTTTTTTACTTTGTTGCACGCACGCGCGGACACCAGTAGCCTCTCCGCTCCAGTTTGCGCGCGCGACCTTGCCTTTAACTTCATCGCGGCACCCTTGTCACAGCCTCTTGCACAGTTCGCTTAGCATGGCATAACCGTGGGCGGCTGCAGGAGTTGGCGCTCTGCGGATCAAGGTGGCTCAAACCGACGGAATTGCCAGATGATGATGGTTTTTAGAACCGGTAAGCTCGAAGATGCGCGCCTTGAAAGCCACATGCAGTCGGCGAGCGAGCCGCTTCCAGACGATGCCGTCTGGATTGATCTGCTTGAGCCAACCCGTGAGGAAGACAAGCGCGTGGAGGAACATATCGGTATCGCGATCCCGACGCGTGAAGATATGGCCGATATCGAGCCTTCGGAAATTCTTTATACGGAAAATGGTGCGCGCTACATGACTGCGCGGGTGATTTCGGCGGTGGAGACCGATAGGCCGCGCCTCGCCGCCACCACCTTTATTTTGAGCCCAAAAGCGCTTGTCACCGTGCGTTATGATGAGCCGCGCCCCTTCGCGCTGTTTGCGTCACGTGCGGTCAAGCCAGGCGGCTGCATGGCGACGCCGGAGGCGGTGTTGGCCGGGCTCATCGATGCGATCATCGACCGCTCGGCAGAAGTGTTGCAGCAGGTGGGCGAGGTGGTTGATGAAGTGTCCTACGGCGTGTTTGACCCCAAGGCAGGCCGCCAGACCGATCGGCAGCAAGCAACATTGCGCACTCTGGGTCGGCAGGGTGATCTGGTGTCCAAAGTGCGCGAAAGTCTGGTGTCGATAGAGCGCATGCTGTTGTTCATCACGTCGAGCCTGGCGAGCGAACACACGGCAACAGAGCTTCGCTCGCGCGCCCGCACGGTTTTCCGCGATCTACAAAGCCTGGAGGAGCACGCGACCTTCATCTCGGGCAAAATCCAATTTTTGCTTGACGCCACGCTGGGGCTGGTGAACCTCGAACAGAACAACATCATCAAGCTGTTTTCTGTGATGGCGGTGGTGTTCATGCCGCCGACGCTGATTGCCTCGATTTACGGCATGAACTTCAAAATCATCCCCGAATTGCAGTTTGAATTCGGCTATCCGATGGCGCTGGCAATGATGGTGATGTCGGCGATAGTGCCGTATCTGATTTTCAAATGGCGGAAGTGGTTGTAGGGAAAACTTGCCATTTGATCTCTTTTGCCCTATTATATGCCTTGTTTAAGAGGTATTTATTATGGCAAAAGCACTCGCCACTCGCCGCTCTGCTGCAAAAGCCGCCACGCCCGCTTCGGGTGATGGTCCAGGTTTTTCTCTTGGCGGACTGATGTCCCGTTCCGGCGAAGTCTCTGTGGAACGCGTCGCTCAGACCTTTAGCATGACCAAAACCCAGATTGCTGAAACAGTGGGGCTGCGCGCCGAGGCAGTGTTCAAGCTGGCGCGGGCAAGCGCGCCGCGCACCCAGCAGCGTATTCGTGAAATGCTCGAAATCATCGCCCGGGTCTCCGTTTGGGCGGGCGGCGAGCAGCAGGCAATGGCATGGTATCGGTCGCAGCCGATCCCGGCTTTCGGCGGTCAAACGGCAGAAGGTCTCATCAAAGCTGGCTATGCAACGGCTTTGCGTGACTATCTCGATCATATTTCCACCGGCGGCTTTGCGTGAGATTTGCGGGAACTTGTTTTCGCGCCCATGACCCGCGCTGGGCGTTTCAGCCGTTGTCAGGGCAGGGCGCAGCCGTTCGCGGTGCCAGGTTTAATCGGAAAGGCCAGCCCGCACTCTATCTGGCGCTTAGTCTGGAAACCGCGATTCTTGAGGCCAATCAGGGCTTTGGCAACAAGATCAATCCCTGCACGCTGTGCTCATATGATGTCGATTGCGAAAATATTGTCGATTTGCGCGACACGGCCGCGCAAGAGGCGGCAAATGTTTCTCTAAGCGATATGGGCGGCCCATGGGCGCTGGATTTGGCGCGTGGCGATGAACCCGCATCGTGGCGGGTGGCACGGCATTGTCTCGATCAAGGCGTCGCAGGCATTCTTGTGCCGAGTTTCGCAGTCGGCGCCGGGGCCGCCAGTCAAAATCTGGTTCTGTGGCGCTGGGGCGACCAGCTCCCCCATCGCGTTTTGGTCAATGACCCGCAGGCGCAACTGCCCAAAGATCAGAAAAGTTGGAAGTAGGGGAGGGCTCCATCAACAAATCGGATTTGATGTAAGTTGGGCAACCTATAAATTCCTGCTTCGGCATGCCGTGCAGACGTTTCATTGGCGCTTAAGCACCCTCACCCCATCCGCTTCGGCTTGCCCTTAGCCGTTCGCGTACCGCCCATCCCGCCGGAGCTGCGGCCAGCGGGGCGGGGGGCGTGTGACGATTTGGCCGGAACGGCCTCGCCGCCGCCCCAATTATGCGGCCCCATATCCTCATCGCGCGGCTTGTGGGCGCGGGTCGTGGGCATGTTTGCACTGGTCCCATAGGACCGCGGGCCGTCGTAGGAGCCTGCGCTGCGCTCGACATCGCGCTGTTTGGCCAGCGGATCATCGGCGATGGCCAACTCGGTGGCTTGCAAGCGGCGCAATTCGTCACGCAGGCGCGCGGCAGTTTCAAATTCGAGATTTCCCGCCGCCTCTTTCATGCGTTTTTCGAGATCGGCCAATGTCGCCTTGAAATTATGCCCCGGCGTGATGCTGGAGAGGCCGGTGTCAACAGTGACATGGTCGCCCTCATAAACGCTGCCCAGAATATCCTGAATGCCGCGCTTGATACTGGCGGGAGTGATATTGTGCAGCGTGTTATATTCAATTTGCTTGGCGCGGCGGCGATCGGTTTCTGCAATCGCGCGCTCCATCGAGCCGGTCATTTTGTCGGCATAGAGAATGACGCGCCCGTCCACATTGCGCGCCGCACGGCCGATGGTCTGTATCAGCGATGTTTCCGAGCGCAAAAACCCTTCCTTGTCGGCATCGAGTATCGCCACCAATGCGCATTCGGGAATGTCGAGCCCTTCGCGTAATAGGTTGATGCCCACCAGCACGTCGAAAGTGCCCAGCCGCAAATCGCGCAATATTTCAATGCGTTCAATCGTATCAATATCCGAATGCATGTAGCGCACCCGCACGCCGTGATCATGCAGATATTCGGTCAGGTCTTCGGCCATGCGCTTGGTGAGCACGGTCACCAGCGTGCGGTAACCGGCCTGCGAAACCGCTTTGATTTCACCCAGCACATCGTCCACCTGCGCGCGGGCAGGGCGGATTTCCACTGGCGGGTCGATGAGGCCGGTTGGCCGGATCACCTGTTCAGTGAATACGCCGCCGGTCTGCTCCATTTCCCATGTGCCGGGCGTTGCCGAAACATGCACGGTCTGCGGGCGCATCGCCTCCCATTCCTCAAACCGGAGCGGGCGATTGTCGAGGCAGGATGGCAGGCGGAAGCCATACTCCGCCAGCGTCGCTTTACGGCGGAAGTCGCCCTTATACATCGCGCCGATTTGCGGAACGGTGACGTGGCTCTCGTCCACGAAGACCAGTGCATTGTCAGGCAGATATTCGAACAAAGTCGGCGGCGGCTCACCCGGGGCGCGGCCTGTGAGATAGCGCGAATAGTTCTCGATGCCGGCGCAGACGCCTGTGGCTTCCAACATCTCCAGATCGAACATGGTGCGCTGTTCGAGCCGCTGCGCTTCGAGCAGACGCCCGGAGTCGTTGAGCACTTGCAACCGCGCTTTCATCTCACTCTTGATGCCGGATATGCTCTGCAACAGCGTCGGACGCGGCGTGACATAATGCGAGTTTGCGTAAACTTTCACCGCTTCGAGATCTTGGGTTTTCTTGCCGGTGAGAGGGTCAAATTCCTGAATGGACTCGATCTCATCGCCAAAAAAGCTGATGCGCCAGGCGCGGTCTTCGTAATGGGCGGGAAACAGCTCGATCACATCACCGCGCACTCGGAAAATGCCGCGGGCGAAATCACCGATGCTGCGTTTGTATTGAAGGGCTATCAGGTCGGTCATGATCTGGCGCTGGTCAACCTTTTCGCCAACCTTCATTGAAAAAGTCATGGCGGTGTAGGTTTCCACCGAGCCGATACCGTAGATACACGAGACAGAGGCAACGATGATGACATCGTCGCGTTCCAGAAGAGCGCGGGTGGCGGAATGGCGCATCCGGTCGATTTGTTCGTTTACCGAGCTTTCTTTTTCGATATAGGTGTCCGAGCGCGGCACATAGGCTTCCGGCTGGTAATAATCGTAGTAAGAAACGAAATATTCCACCGCATTATCGGGGAAGAAGCTCTTGAATTCGCCATAGAGCTGCGCCGCCAATGTTTTGTTATGCGCCAGTATCAGCGCAGGACGGCCTGTTTCTTTGATGACTTGCGCCATGGTGAATGTCTTACCGGAGCCGGTTACGCCGAGCAGAACCTGATCCTGCTCGCGCTGATTAAC
>JANXSV010000299.1 GCA_025356505.1 Methylovirgula sp. | reverse complement strand
AGAAACATCGCCACGGCTGTCAGCATAGCCCTGGCACGTGTTGTATTGCGCGCGGCAAAAAACGCCTCATTTACCGCCGCGCCGAACCGCGCCGCCGTGCTATTCTGCGCATTGAACGCCTGCATTGTTTTCACTGCGCCGATGCTTTCTGAAGCAAAGGCACTGGCATCGGCCAACCTGTCCTGCGCTGCCCGCGACCTTGCCCGCACCTGACGCCCGGCGGCAACCAGAGGCAAAACGATGATCGGAATAGCAAGCAACACATAGATGGATAGTCTAGGGCTGGTATAAACCATCATGCCGATGGCCCCGGACCCCATGAAAAAATTCCGCAACGCGATGGAAGCCGAAGCGCCGAAGGCATCTTTAAGCTGGGTCGTGTCGGCCGTCAGCCGCGATACCAACTCGCCTACCTTGGCCGTATCGAAAAAGCTGGCATCGAGCGCGGCCAAATGCCTGAAAAACGCATCGCGCACATCCGCTATCACGCGCTCGCCCAGTGTGATCACCAAATAATAACGCAGCGAGGAAGCCAACGCCAAAACGCCTGCCACGCCGATAAGGCTAAGAAAATAGCGGTTGATATGCTCGGCGTTGGAATTGGAAAAGCCATTGTCCATCACGCCACGCACTGCGGACGGGAATGTCAAAGTCGCCGCGGAAGCCATGATCAGCGCCGCCAATGCCGCCAACATCCTGCCTTTATAGCGCAGCGCAAACGGCAATATCGGTAGTAAAGCTCTTAGCTGGGGCCGCGTCGCGGAGGGTTGGCTCTGCGTCGCCGCGGCACTTGAAACTGCTGCATTTGGAAGAGTTGAACTGGATACTTCCGAATTCGAGAGGCGAGCGGTTGAGGCTGTTGTTTCTGTCATAGGATGCATATAATCTCGCAGTTCGCTCCTTACACCCTTTGCTTTCGACGCAGGGCGCAATAATTGCAAATTTGTGTCGGCCATCTTGTATCAGCGCCCAAGCTGGTTTATGAAGGCGCACTTTCCATTCGAGCGTGTTTTAACAATGTGCATCGATGGCTGCTAATTTGTCTCGGCGCGCGGCTGAGCGCGTTAAGGATTTGAATAATGAAACAGAACACGCATCCGAACTATCACCTCATCAAAGTTGTGATGACCGATAAGACCGAATATGTCACCCGCTCAACCTATGGCGCAGAAGGCGACACTCTGAACCTCGACATTGACCCGAACACTCATCCAGCTTGGACCGGCGGCTCCGCACAGTTGATGGACCGTGGCGGCCGCTTGTCGCGTTTCACCACCCGCTTCGGTGGCATTGCCGCGGCAGTCAAAAAGTAAGCTCGCGCACAATCGTCGTGGAAATCAAAAAGGCTTCCTTCGGGAAGCCTTTTTTGGTTGTGGTTGATATCAGGCGTTAAATTTCAGCATGATCTCGTGACGGTCGAACGGCTTCAAGACATAGCCGTCTGCACCGGCATGCATAAACTTGGCAATCTGGCCGACATCATTTTCCATCAATATGAAAATAACCCTCGGCCCGGCTCCGCCTGGCAGGGCGCGTAGTTCCTTGATGAAGGCTATTGCCGACTGGTTTGGCAGCAGCGCATCCACCAAAATGCCATCTGGCAGAGTTTCGCGGCAGATATTGATACCCTGAATGGCGCTTTCCACTTCGCGCACGTCAAATTGCAAGCTTTCGCAAATCCGCCGCGTGATTTTGCGAATCACGGGTGCATCATCAATAATCAATATGCGGCGCATTTTATAAAACCTCTGGAACAATCTGGCTTCGCAGCCAGCAAGCCTCTAAAGCGAATCTCTAACCCGACTTAAATTAAATTCAGGACGCGAGCGCCATACTGCCTTCCGGCGGAACGTCGCCTGTCGAGGCGATTTCATTCGCCAGCGGTATAGCCTCCAACACCACTTTGTCGGTCTCGGTGCGGGCAGACACCTGCATTCCAGCAGCTTTGGCCACCAGCGCGGCGTAATAGGGCTGAATCGAGTGGGCATCAACGGGGCCCTCCGGCTCTCCGCTCAACATTTGGGCAACGCCATGAGCCAACCTAAGGTTCGGTCCGCTTGCCTCAATGCGGGCACTTGTCTCGTTGCCGACCCCCGACACGTTTACGGTGATCAATCCGCCACGTGGAATCGCCTTTGACGCAATCAGGCACATGTTGAGCAGCAGCTTGACTTTGTTTTTTGGCATATAGGCTCTGGGCACATTCCATTCGATTTTAGTGCGATCATCCACTAACAGGCCGGAAGCAACATTTTGCGCATCGCCTGAATCGATATCCGCACCGGCGGAACCGGCTGCGCCAAATGCGAGACGGCAAAACTGCAACTGCGCTGACGCCTTTGCCGAACTTTTCTTGACCAAATCCAGCGCCATAGCGCGCATTTCCGGATCTTTTTCATCCTCGAGCATTTCGAGCCCGTTGGCGATTGCGCCGACCGGGCTGATGACGTCGTGGCATACGCGCGAGCACAGCAGTGCGGCAAGGTCTAGCGGGTCTAGAGAAATCTGGGTCATGGCAAGTGTCCGTGTTTTGGCTTTGCAACTGAGTTGCGTCAAAATGATAAATCGAATCATATATTAAGCCAAAAGTGTTACTTTTTTTATGAGATATTTATTTGTAAACACTATAAAAAAGCCTTGGTCGTGGTAATTACTCTTATCCTAGACCAGTATGCCTTACACCCACCGATGCGATCATGACGATTACCCCTTTCCCTCAAGCCCTCACAGCTGCAAAGCGCGACAAGATCGCGGCCCTTTGCGCCAACTTAGCCATTGAGGCCGGAGCGCTGATTATGGAGGTGCGACGTGTGGGTGCCTGTTCGCGTCAAAAGCTCGATAGCAGCCCGGTGTGTGACGCCGATGAACGCGCCGAAGGTGCCATCATCGCCGGATTGCGCAGCGCTTTTCCGGATGTCACCATCATTGCTGAGGAGGCCTATGCCGCAGGTGAACGTCCTGACACCGTTTCGAAATTTTTCCTGATCGATGCTTTGGACGGAACTGCGGCATTTCTTGCGGGCGAAAACGGTTTTACGGTCAATATCGCTCTGGTCAATAATGGTCGGCCAATCGTCGGCGTCGTCTATGCTCCGGCAACAGGCCAAATGTGGCTGGCCGGTAAGTCGGCCTTCGGCTGTCAGGTTGAAAACGCCACGATGCCGCCACGCGACACTTGGAAGCCGCTGCACACGAGAGCGACGCCTGCCGTTGGGCCTACGGCTCTGGTGTCTTTGCGTTATCTTGAGCAGCGCTCCGTGGCTTTTGTCGAAAAGCTCGACGTCTGTAACCAGAAGCCGGGCAGCTCCTCGATCAAATTTTGCCAGATTGCCGCGGGTGAAGCGGATCTCTATCCGCGCTTTGGCCCGACGATGATCTGGGATTCTGCCGCTGGCCACGCCATTTTGCGCAGCGCGGGCGGTGACATCCTCAATGAAAACGGCACGCGCCTCACCTATGAACTGCCTCGGCAAACCATGTTTAATCCGGGGTTTGTCGCTTTTGGCGACCAGGCAATGGTGCCTCGCCTGCGCCGGGCGCTTAGCAAAGCCTGAAGTTTAATCACCCGTTAACCATATGATCGGCAAAGTTCTTTGTGGCGATACTGCCATTAAGTAAACATGTTTGCACGGCAAAATCTCTCTGCAATTACATGTGACTCATCAGGAGATTCGAATGGCTGACCTTTCGCGGCGCTCACTTCTAGCCTTTTCGTGTGCGACAGCCTCCATTGTTCTTGGCCAAGGCCTGGTCCCCGCCTTTGCGGCGAGTGTGGACGCGCCACAGCAATTTTCAACCAATGATCTGGTCAACGATGGCCACAGGTTCTTCGGTTCCGTTTCCAAAGGTCTTGCTTCAGCCATTGAAGCGGCAACCAAACGCTGGGGCCAACCAAACGCCTATATTTTGGGGCAGGAAGCGTCCGGAGCCTTTGTCGGCGGATTGCGCTACGGCGAAGGCAAAATGTACACCCGCAACGCCGGAGATCAAAAAATCTATTGGCAGGGGCCGTCCATTGGCTTTGATGCCGGCGGCGACGGGGACCGCACCATGATGCTGGTTTACAATCTGCCAAACGTCAGCTCCATCCATCGCCGATATGGTGGCATTGATGGTTCGGCCTATTTCATTGGCGGTTTCGGCTTCACCGCGCTCACCGCGGACGGCATCATCGTCGTGCCTATTCGGTCAGGCGTCGGCGTCCGTCTTGGTGCAAATCTCGGTTACCTGAAATTCACTCAGACATCGACATGGAACCCGTTCTGAGCAGGGGTAGGATAGTTCAGGCACTATCATTGAAAAGGCCTCGCGCGCATTGACGTTCGCAAGCCCTTTTCGTTTTAAGGAACTTCGGCATTTTTGCCGGAGCGGGTCAAAGTGAACTCGCGTCACCCGCAATGAAACGCAAGGGCGCTCTAATGCACGCTCACGGTTTCGAGATCATTTTCCCACGCATTGGCAATGGCCGAGTCCCGCGAGTCGGTCAGCAAAATCGGCGAACCATCTGCCGAAAGCAGAGCGAAAAACTGTGTATCCGGCTCGAGTTGCGGAGCTTGCGGAAATAGCCGCGCAATTTCATCCGAACGCATTGACTTGACATAGGCCACGAGCCCGTCGCCCAGATGGGTGAATTCTTCAAGCGACAAGGGCGAAAAATCGAGGGGCTTAAAAGGAAGCATATTCATGAGCTTTTCCTGACACATATTGCTTTGACTCAAAGGTGAAGTGCTTGAGTGGTGTTCGACGGCATGCGGGGAGCATGACGTTCGACTTATCTATTCGTGAACGTTTATCTTGATCGCCTGGGCAACGCGCTCTGCTTCCGGACGCACCAGATCAACCGACAACAAGCCGTTCTGAAGGTCGGCTCCGAGCACTTTCATGCCGTCGGCCAACAAAAAGGCTCTCTGAAACTGCCGTGCGGCGATGCCACGATGCAGATAAAGACGATCCTTCTCGTCCACTTGGCGTCCGCGGATCAGCAACTGGCTCTCTTCAACCAGAACCTCGAGCTGATCGCGCCGGAAACCAGCTACGGCCAACGTAATGCGCAAACACTCCGCTTTTTCGGAGCAGGCAACAATGCGCTCGATGTTATAGGGGGGGTAACCGTCCGACGTCGCCTTGGTCACGCGATCAAGTGCGCGCTCAATATCATCAAAACCGAGCAGAAACGGGGAATTTAGCGTCGCTATACGTGTCATATGAAGCCCTCTCTGGCGCTTCAAGCGTTGCAGGCCTTATAAAGCACCCGCCGCTCTTGCTATGAGACATGGCCCCGCCCGCCTTTCAATACAAGGGGGGCGAGGCTGAAACTTTAACGATCCAAGTTTGAAACTTTAAGGATTAAAGTCCATCAAACAGTGCTGTGGACAGATAACGTTCGGCGAAAGATGGAATGATGATCACAATGTTTTTGCCCTCCATCGCCGGGCGCAGCCCGATTTCGATAGCTGCCGCAACAGCCGCACCCGATGAAATGCCACATGGCACACCTTCGACGCGTGCCAGCAGCCTTGCAGTATCAAAAGAGGTCTGATTACCAACCGTTATGACTTCGTCAATGAGCGAACGATCCAAGATACCAGGCACGAAGCCGGCGCCGATGCCCTGAATTTTGTGCGGTCCTGCCGTCCCTCCGGACAGAACCGGCGAATCTTCCGGTTCAACTGCGACAATTTGCAAGCCCGGGCGGCGCGGCTTCAAAACCTGCGCCACACCTGTAATGGTTCCGCCCGTTCCAACGCCAGCGATAAAAACATCAATTTCGCCGTTGGTATCGTTCCAGATTTCCTCGGCAGTGGTGCGGCGGTGTATTTCCGGATTCGCTGCATTTTCGAATTGCTGCGGAATGATCGCGCCAGGTGTTGCAGCGACAATTTCATTGGCCTTGGCAATAGCGCCCTTCATACCTAATGGGGCGGGGGTGAGAACCAGTTCGGCACCAAGCAGAGCCAGCATTTTGCGCCGTTCGATCGACATCGACTCCGGCATCACCAGAACCAACCGGTATCCGCGCGCGGCGGCGACAAAGGCCAGGCCAATGCCGGTATTTCCCGATGTTGGCTCAACCAAAGTGCTCTGGCCGGGCTTGATGCGTCCTTGAGCCTCAAGCGTATCGATCATATTCACGCCGATACGGTCTTTGACGCTGGACGTAGGATTGAAGAATTCCAATTTGGCCAGCAGATTTGCCTTCACACCCTTGAGTTTGGCGATACGGTCTAAACGCACGATGGGCGTGTCACCAATCGTATCTGTAATGGAACCATAAATGCGGCCGCGACCCGGCTTGTGTGATGTGCTCATGAAATGTCCTCCTGACAAGCATAGTGGCACTGCGCGTTAGTCGCGCCAACAAGTTTTACATTATACCAAGATAGATAAATCTACAAATTTTATCGATATATAAGATATATCACATATTTATATCGTAAAATCATTATGGCCACTTGCGGCTTGGTCTGCGTTGCGGACTTCCGCCTTCAAACACAGCTCGGCAACGCTGAGTGTATCCAGCCTGGCCATGAAATCTTGTCCTGCATCGGCAACCGCCGGAGCAATCACCAGCGAAACCACGTCCGGTAAATGGTCTTCGGTATCCTCATCCGATACCGCGCGCACGATATCGCCAACACTGATACGCCGACGCTCCCGGGCCAGCTCATATCCGCCTTTTGGGCCGCGTACCCCGCGCAAAATATTGGCGTGCACAAGCGCCTGCAGCAAGGTTTCCAAGTGGCGCGGCGGCAGGGCAAAGCGTTG
>JANXSV010000274.1 GCA_025356505.1 Methylovirgula sp. | reverse complement strand
GCATCGGTCAACTCCGTCGCCATCGGCAATGCGGCCGCCGCAACGGGCGGTCAGGACGTGGCCATGGGGAACAACGCCAAGGCTTCGGGCGGCAGCTCGGTCGCCATCGGCGACACAACGGTGGCTTCGGGCAACCACGCCATCGCCATCGGCCAGAACATCACGTCGTCTGGCCAGGACAGCACCATGATCGGCCAAAGCGCGAGCGCGACGGCGACCCAGTCCATCGCCATCGGCCACTCTGCCGGCGCCCTGTCGCAGAACGCAATCGCCATCGGTCAGGCTGCGACTGTTGACAGCACGGCGACAAACAGCGCGATCAATCTCGGCACCGCTGTCGGCATCAACACGCACGTGCAAGATTTGGGCGGCACCGCTATCGGCGTGCTGGCACAGACCGGCCAGAGTGGCGTGGCTGCGAATATCAACAACACGGCGATCGGTCGCAGCGCCAACGCATCGGGCGGCGACTCGTTCGCCGGCGGCGAGAATGCCGCCGCGTCCGGCCAGTTCGGCACGGCGCTTGGTTTCAAGACAACGGCGTCGGGCGCGGGCGCGACCGCAATCGGCGGCAACGCCACGGCGGGGGCGAAGGCGTCGGGCGCGGATTCAATCGCGATGGGTGGCTCTTCGTTCGCCAACAATGCGGGCGACATTGCCATCGGCAAGGGTGCTACGGCCACCGGCAAGGCCGGAACAGGTTCGGCCACCGCAATCGGTGTGGGCAATATCGCGACGGGTGCAGGCGCGGTTGCCATTGGCGATCCATCGGTTGCCAATGGACAGGGTGCAACTGCGCTCGGCTTCAATTCCATCGCCACTGCAGATGGCACGGCGGGCGGTGCTGCGGCAAACGGTGCTGTTGCCATCGGCAACACCGCGATTGCGGCGGGGCAGGGCTCTGTCTCTATCGGTAACACGACGCAAGCCAAGGCCGCAGGTGCGGTAGCGCTGGGCGACGCTGCAATCGCCACGAATGCCAAGGATGTGGCGCTGGGCTCAGGCTCCACCACGGCAGCGGCGATCGGCACAGCGTCCACCGTGATCGGTGCTACGACGTTTGCCGGCTATGCCGGAACATCTCCGGCATCAACAGTTTCGGTTGGCGCAGTTGGCGCAGAACGCACAATTACCAATGTTGCGGCGGGG
Organism: Methylovirgula sp.; assembly: GCA_025356505.1. Lineage (GTDB taxonomy): Bacteria > Pseudomonadota > Alphaproteobacteria > Rhizobiales > Beijerinckiaceae > JANXSV01. The sequence goes on along the minus strand of JANXSV010000274.1, from coordinate 3,276 downwards.
CGCATCACCGCCACTTCAACCGACGCTGTGAACGGCTCGGAATTGTTTGCGACCGATACGGCGCTGGCGGGCCTCCTCAATGGCGGCACGAAATATTTCCACGCCAATTCGACGCTGCTCGATTCTTCCGCAACAGGTGTCAATTCTGTCGCCATCGGCGGCGCGGCCACGGCAGTGACGGCCTCGGCCCTCGGCTCCACCGCCATTGGCGGCAATAATTTCTTGGGCGCAGTCGCGGCCGGGCAAGACTCGATCGCCATAGGCGGCCAGTCGAATGCGGCGCAGATCGGCGACGTCGCCATTGGTGTCCTGTCAACCGCGACAGGGGCGGTCGGGCTAAGCGCAACCGCGATGGGTAAGGCCAACACAGCGACCGGCGGCGGTGCCGTGGCGATCGGCTATACCAACCAAGCGTTGACGACGGGCGCAGTCGCCATCGGCAACCAGAACGTCATTGGCGCGTCGGGTATTGTCGCCGCTGTGGCGGTTGGCCAGCAGAATACTGTCACCGGCCAGGGTAGCGTCGGCATCGGTTTCAACAACACAGTCAGCGCGGCGGCGGACACCACCCACGCCTCGGTCGCGATCGGGCGATTCAATAGCGCCACAGGTCTCAATTCAACCGCTATCGTTTCCAACGACATTGCCAGCGGCGCGAACACCATCGCCATGGGCAATAATGCGTCGGCCACAGGGGCCGGTTCGCTATCGTTTGGCTCGGGCACCGTCAGCTCATTGGCCAATTCGGTTGCACTCGGGGTTAATTCCCAAGCGACAGCGGTCTCCTCCACAGCGGGTTGGACGGGCGTTGGCACGGTGGTCGCTGGAAAGACTTTCACGGTAAACCAGGCACCAACCAACGGTGTTGTCGCAATCGGCAACCGCCAAATTCAAGGTGTGGCGGACGGCAACGTGTCGGCCGGATCGACCGATGCCATCAACGGCAGCCAGTTGTTTGCCGTGGCGCAGAGCATCTCCGCAGGCGGTGCCACGAAATATTATCACGTAACGTCCGTCCTGGCCGATACCGGCACGGCGACGGGTACGGACAGTCAGGCGGTCGGCGCGCAGGCGGTTGCAAATGGAACCGGCGCCATCGCTGAAGGCCGTTTGGCCCAAGCCAGCGCGGCTGAGGCCACTGCCATTGGCGGCGGCGTGGGCGCGACCGCCATCGGCGGCAACGCCACGCTGGGCGCGCAGGCTTTAGGTGCCGACTCAGTCGCCATTGCAGGCCAGTCTTCGGCTTCGGCGAGCGAGGCCGTCGCGATTGGCAAATTGGCCGCTGCCTCGGCTGCGGATTCTATTGCCATCGGCCAGACCGCAGCAGCCTCAGGCGTAAACAGCTCTGCACTGGGCATTAGTAGCAAGGCGTCCGGTAACTCCTCTGTTTCGTTTGGCGCGTTCTCGACGGCTTCGAATACCAGCGCTGTGGCGGTTGGTAACAGCGCACTTGCCTCCGGGCTACAGGCACTTGCAATAGGGCTCAGCGCCAATGCAGCCGGGCAAAACTCAGTTTCGGTGGGTCAAGTTTCCAACGCCTTCAATAATGGTTCATCGGCATTTGGTGTGGGCGCTATCGCTGGCGTTTCAGGATCTGCCATTGTTTCGCAGGATACGGCTGTAGGTATTAATGCCAGCGCAATTGGGGGCAACTCCACAGCGCTGGGCGCTACGGCTCATGCATCGGCGCTTGACGCAACCGCGCTGGGTTCCGGCGGTACGGGCACTGTTGCGACGGCGACAACGGCGAGCGGCATCGGCGCAACCGCCATCGGCGGCAATGCCACAGCAGGCGCGAAGGCTTCGGGCGCGGACTCGATCGCCATAGGTGGCTCATCAGTGGCGACCAATGCGGCTGACGTCGCCATCGGCAAGGGCGCGACGGCAACAGGAGTGGCAGGCACAGGCTCTGCCGTGTCCATCGGTGCGGGAAATGTCGCGACGGGTGCGGGCGCGGTCGCCATTGGTGATCCATCGGTTGCCAACGGCTCCGGTGCCATCGCCATGGGCCTCAATTCTATCGCCACCGCCAATGGAACCGCCGCAGGTGCGGCCGCCAACGGCGCGGTTGCTTTGGGCAATGCTGATGTGGCTTTTGGCCAAGGCTCAGTCGCCATCGGCAATACTTCCACAACCGGCGGTGCCGGTGCAGTTGCCCTGGGTGATACCGCCAATGCAAAACTGGCCAATGGCGTGGCACTCGGCTCAAAGTCAGTTGCTACCAATGCAAATGACGTGGCTTTGGGCGCGGGCAGCGTGACGGCCGCTCCGGTGAATACCGGGCCGTTTGATCTTTCAGGCGGAACTGCCGCAGCGACGGCTCCCGCCAGTGTGGTCTCCGTGGGGGCCGCCGGTTCTGAACGCCGTATCACCAATGTGGCGGCGGCAAATCTGACCGCAACTTCGACCGATGCTGTCAACGGCTCGCAGCTGTTCAGCGTGGCAACCAATGCCAATACGCTGGGCACGACGCTGGCTTCGACGCTGGGTGATGGCGCGACCTACACAGCAGGCAAAGGCGTTACGGGCTTCTCGGCCCCCGTGGCCGGAGGCACCTTCACCAATGTGGGTGCGGCGCTTGGCGCCATGAACACCGCGACGCAAACGGCCAACGCCGGAATTGCCAGCGCTCTGGGTGGTACTGCAGCCATCGCTGCAAATGGCGCCGTGACGGCGCCAAGTTTTGCGGTGGGCGGAACCACGTTCAACAATGTGACCTCGGCTCTGGCTGCGCTGCAGTCCGGCGCTCCGGTGCAATATACCACTGCGCTGGATTCGGTGACGCCAAATGGGCTGAGTCCGTCCAACACCATGACCCTGGTGGGCACTGGCGCGAAGAATGCCACTCCCGTGACATTGTCTAATGTGGCGGCAGGAACGATCTCTGCCACATCGACTGATGCTGTCAACGGCAGCCAGTTGAGCGCTCTCGGCTCATCGGTGGCCACTAATTTTGGTGGCGGCTCTGTCTATAATCCGGTGACCGGAAAAGTGACCAATCCCACTTATGTGGTGGCGGGCGGCTCCTACACGGATGTGGGCTCGGCACTTGCGGCATTGTCGTCTGGCGGCGCTTCGTCGAAATATTTCCACGCCAATTCCACCAAAGCGGACAGTTTGGTGGTGGGTAGTGACTCAGTCGCTATCGGTCCGCTGGCTTCGGCGGCAGGTAATGGCTCCATCGCTGCCGGTTTGTCCGCTTCGGCCAGCGGCGCTTTGGCCTCGGCTTATGGTAGTGGCGCAGTTGCCGGCGGCAATAACGCCACGGCGGTGGGC
>JANXSV010000044.1 GCA_025356505.1 Methylovirgula sp. | reverse complement strand
CTTCAGGGAAGCTTTTTGCATTTGCGCAGGTGTATCGTCAAAGGTCACGACGAAGGCGCGCGCGGCAGTCTTTTTAACCGTGACGTAAACGCCCTCCGGCCCTTCGGCGAATAAGTCCGCATCGTCCGGCGCAGCGACTGTAATATCGAATTGCGGTTTGGAAGCTTGAGCTGCGGGCGAAACCGTCACAATGTCCAGCGCCGCACCGCTGTTCAAGACAGCAGATTGCGGCACGCGCGCCAAAGCAATCCTGATATCAGCATCATGCGAGCCACCCCGATTTTGCAAGACCGGCTTTTGCAAGACAAGCACTCCTTCGGCTATGGCGGGAACGCAGATTTTTTCGCAAGTGGCATAGTCAATTCTGTAATGCAATGTCACCGGCTGCGCCGCGTCCATTGGCGTCACCACAACGGGGAAAATCACCGCGTCCATATAGCCATAGGCCATGACCCCGCCTTCGGAGAGCAGATTTGGCGCGGGATAAAGCACCTGCGCGGATTTCAGATTCTGCGAACCTTCAAAATTGACTATGGGAGGGACGCCAGCTTCCCCCGGATTTCGCCAATAGGTGAGCGTATTTGGGGCTAGGTGAATTTGAATACCAGCGAGCAGGGTTCCGCCCGCACCGGCACCGCCGCTGATCAACCTCGCCTCAGATTTGAGCGAAGGACTCCAAGCGCTGGCAAAATCATCGGCAAAAGCGGCGCTGCCAAACCCAAGGACGGCGGCAATGCAGAGGGCGAATATGCGTGTTTTCATCAGATCTCTTTAGCGAATTTCACGATCACGCGCGAGAAACGTCTTTGTGAGATTTATAGATGCCTGTCGATCTTGTGCGGATGAATTGACGCGGTTGTTTTAAAGCCCGCGCCGCATATATTATAAGTTATGATCGATTCAAAAAAGCTTGCTGACAAACTTGACGGGCAACTGCTAATTGCGATGCCGGGCATGAACGACCCGCGCTTCAAAAAGACGGTGATCTTCATCTGCTCCCATAGCAACGAAGGCGCAATGGGCATCGTTATCAATCGACCTCACAAGGATTTGAAATTCTCTGAGTTGCTGTCGCAGCTCAATATCGAGCCGGATGCGCAGCCGCCCCGTAAAATCGAAGTATTAAGCGGCGGCCCGGTTGAACAGGGGCGCGGGTTTGTTTTGCACTCGAAGGACTATTTCACCGAAGGCGCGACCCTCAAGGTTGATCCGGGGCTAAGTTTGACTGCAACCACCGATGTGCTGCGGGCTTTGGCAAAGGGCGAGGGGCCGAGTAAGGCAATCTTTGCGCTCGGTTATGCCGGGTGGGGTGCGGGCCAACTTGAACAGGAACTGATTGATAACGCTTGGATTACTTGCGACAGCGACGCCGATCTCATTTTCGATCAGAACCACATCGGCAAATACAGCGCCGCTTTGAACAAACTGGGCATAGATCCACGCTTGCTGAGTTCGGAAGCCGGACACGCGTGAGCAGCTAGCGCCGGTCTTTGAAAAAATCTCGCAGCAGTGAAGCTGCCTCCGCCTCCCGCAGTCCGGAAATGACCTCAGGCGCATGATGGCAGGTGGGCTGGGTAAAAAAGCGCGGACCGTGGGCAATCGCGCCGCCCTTTTCGTCCGCCGCCGCATAATAAACCCGCCGAAGCCGTGCAAAGGATATGGCTCCGGCGCACATTGCGCAGGGCTCCAGCGTTACAAAGAGATCGCATCCGGTGAGGCGTTCGGAGCCTAGTGTTTCGCAGCCCAAGCGGATGGCGAGCACTTCGGCATGCGCTGTCGGGTCTTTGAGTTCCAGCGTTCTGTTTCCCGCCGCCGCAATAATAACGCCGTTTTTGATGATGGCGGCCCCAACAGGAACCTCGCCGCGCGCGGCAGCAGCTTTAGCTTCAGCAAAGGCTCTGTCAAAGGCCGCAGACTGATCAAATTTTTTCAAAGTCATCTGCGCATTATCCAAAAACTTGTCCGCATTGTTCAAAAACGTGTCCACTTTATCAAAGTGCTTCAATTTCAACGACTTTGCGTCTATCAGATGAACATGACTGATAAAAGCACTTATGATCCTGCGGCGCGCAAGCCGCTTACCTTGAAAAAGCCTCGTGCTCCCGCCGCTCCTGCTGGCGCGCGCATCGCCAAGGTGATGGCCCGGGCCGGACTATGCTCGCGGCGCGATGCAGAGGCCTGGATCAACGCCGGACGTGTGCGCGTTAATGGCGTGATTTTGACGTCCCCTGCCCTGAATGTAACGCCAAAAGACGCCATTCTGGTCGACAATCAGCCGCTGACTGCGCCGGAGCCGACGCGCCTGTTCATGTTTCACAAGCCGCGCGGCACCGTGACCACGGACCGCGACCCCGAAGGCCGCCAGACCATTTTTGAAGTGCTGCCGGAGTGGTTGCCGCGCGTTGTCACCATCGGCAGGCTCGATATTAACACCGAAGGGCTGCTGCTGCTCACCAATGACGGTGGGCTGGCGCGCGTTCTCGAACTGCCGAAAACCGGATGGCTGCGGCGCTACCGCGTGCGCGCGCATGGCGAAATCACCCAGCCGGAGCTCGACAAGCTGCGCGACGGTATCACCATCGAAGGTGTCAATTATGTTGGCATTGAAGCGGTGATTGACCGCGTTCAGGGCAGCAATATGTGGCTGACCATGGGTCTGCGCGAAGGTAAAAACCGCGAAATCAAGCGGGTGCTTGAATATCTCGGCCTGTCGGTGAACCGGCTTATTCGCGTGTCATTCGGCCCGTTCCAGCTTCAGGACCTTGAAGAAGGCGCTGTCGAGGAAATCAAAACCCGTATTATCGAAGATCAGCTCGGTGAAGCGCTGATTCAGGAAGCTGGCTGTGTGTTCAACGAGATTGTCGAACGCGAGCCGCGTAAACGCCCTGAAGGCGGCATGGGAAAAATGAAGCCGGAGCAGGATTTTGTCGGCACGGCACGCGAACCGGACGAAGCCCCGCGCCGTAAACATGTCAAGACCATGCGCGATCAGCGGGACAAAGCAATGGCTGTCGGCCCGCGCGTGAAAACGACTCGTGACGCTACAAAAGACCGGCGCGGGCGCGATGTTGAGGTGGAACGCGTCGTGCGCGCTGCCCCGCAACGCTCAAGCCGATCCACCGATGACCGGGGCGAAAAAGCCCGCTATGCGCCGCGTTCCGGCCATGGTGACAGGCCTGATTTTGCGACACGCGGCGAACGCGATACTACACGCGCACGGGCCGAGCCCGGGGCTCGCCCGCCAAACGCAGGCCAAAATATTGCAGGCCGAAACGATTCTGATGCCAGGCCTTCGAATTCAAGGCCTGCGCGCGGTGAACGCAAGGCCTATGGCGATAAGCCAGCCTTTGGTGATCAAAAGCGGCGCGGAGCCGAGCGCCCCGCCAGCGGCGAGCGTAGTTTCAAACCGCGCGCGAAATCCGAAGCAGGTTATGAAGAGCGCCCGCGTACGGGGAGAGATTTTGACAAGCGCCAACTCTCGGCGCGCAGCTTCAAAGAGCGCGAAGACACGCGCGGCGCAAAGCCAGCTTTTAAAGGCGAACGCGATGCCAAGCCTGCATATGGCGCGCGCGACGCTAAACCAGCCTATAAGCCGCGCGCGGACAAGCCAAACCGGCCAACGCGCGGCCCGGCAAAACCCGCTTCAGGTAAGCCAGCTTCAGGTAAACCAAGTTCAGGAAAACCCGGTGGAACCCGTCCGCCGCGCGGCCGCTAAATGCGCATTGTCGGCGGACGTCTCAAAGGACGGACGTTAAAAACTCCGGCGGAGGAAGGCTTGCGCCCCACTTCGGACCGCTTGCGCGAAACGTTGTTTAACGTGCTTGCTCACGCCTATGACGATCCGGTTGAGGGCGCACAGGTGATGGATTTATTTGCCGGAACTGGGGCGCTGGCCTGCGAGGCGCTGTCTCGCGGCGCGCGTTTTGCGCTTATTGTGGATGATTCGGCGCAGTCCCGCGGCCTTATCCGCGAAAATGTGACGACGCTTGGCCTTGGCGGGGTGACGCGATTGCTGCGCCGCGACGCCACCAAATTAGGGGCCGCGCCAACGGGCGAGCGCTATAACCTCGTGTTTCTCGACCCGCCCTATGGCAAGGGGCTCGGAGAACTTGCGCTGATAGCGCTGCGCGATGGCGGCTGGCTGATTGAGGGCGCGCTGCTGCTGCTCGAAGAAAGCGCGGCGGCGGCGATTGAAATTCCCGAAAGCTTTGAATTGCTCGAGCAACGCGCGTATAGCGTGGCGCAGGTTACGTTCTTAAAATATACAGGCAAATCATGACCGAAAAAACCAAAGCCCGCCTGCCCCGCGGGTTCGCCGATCGCGCTGCGCAAGACCTGGCCGCGACCAATTCGATGATGAATATCATCCGCAAAACCTATGAGCTCTACGGTTTTGAAGGCGTGGAGACGCCGTTTATCGAGTTCACCGACGCTTTGGGGAAGTTTTTGCCCGATCTCGATCGCCCGAATGAGGGGGTGTTTTCGTTTCAGGATGATGACGAGCAGTGGCTGTCTTTGCGCTATGATCTGACCGCGCCGCTGGCACGATATGTTGCCGAAAATTTCGATGCGCTGCCCAAGCCCTATCGGTCCTATCGTGCTGGATATGTTTTCCGCAATGAAAAGCCCGGCCCGGGGCGATTCCGCCAATTCATGCAGTTTGATGCCGATACGGTGGGCAGCAGCTCCCCCGCTGCCGACGCTGAAATCTGCATGATGGCCGCAGATACATTGGAGGCGCTGGGCATCAAGCGCGGCGATTATGTGATCAAGGTCAACAACCGCAAGGTGCTGGACGGCGTGATGGAGAGCATCGGCCTCGGAGGGGCGGAAAATGCCGGACGGCGGCTAACCGTGCTGCGGGCGATAGACAAGCTGGATCGGCTCGGAGCTGACGGCGTTCGGCAATTGCTGGGCGCTGGCCGCAAGGATGAAAGCGGGGATTTTACCAAAGGCGCGGGCTTGAGCGATGAGCATGCCCGAAATCTGCTCAGCTTCCTGAACCTCGCAAGCCATGACGCTGACCTTGCTGATATGAAAATGCTGCCGTCATTCCGTAATGATCTGGCAAGTGCGGGCGTTGATGAGCTTTTGCAAATCCGCGGCCTGTGTCAGGCGGCAGGCTATGGCTCGGACCGTATCAAGGTTGATATGTCGGTCGTGCGCGGCCTTGAATATTACACAGGCCCGGTGTTCGAAGCCGAGCTCACCTTCGAAGTCAAAGGCGAAGACGGCAAGCCGATCCGCTTCGGTTCGGTGGGCGGCGGGGGGCGTTATGATGGGCTTGTGGGGCGGTTTCGCGAAGAGAGCGTTCCGGCAACAGGATTTTCAATCGGCGTATCGCGCCTGCTCGCCGCGCTGAAGGCCGTGAAAAGCGCAAGTGTTGAAGGCGGCAAAAAGCGTGGCCCGGTTGTGGTTCTGGTGATGGATAAGGATCAGTTGACCGCCTATCAAAGCCATGTTTCGACTCTGCGTCAGGCTGGCATTGCGGCCGAGCTTTATCTCGGCAGTTCGGGCATGAATGCCCAGCTCAAATATGCCGACAAGCGCGGCTCGGTGGTTGCGGTGATTCAAGGCACTAACGAGCGCGAAAAAGGCGAAATCATCATCAAGGACCTGATCGCGGGGGCCGAACTGGCTTCAGCCTCCAAAACCATGGAGCGCGAAGCCTATCTCGCTCTCAAGGAAAAGGCTCAATTCGCCGTGCCGGAAGCGGACTTGGTGGCGGGCGTGAAAAAGGTTCTGGGGCGGTACTGAGAGCCTCCCAGTTCAATCGGTGCACATTTTGGTACTTTAAGAAATCCGGGCCTGATTTTTCACGCTTGACAAGCAACCATTTAGTTGCATAATTCGTCTATGGATGATGTGTTCAAAGCTTTGGCTGACCCTACCCGCCGTGCGCTGCTCGACAGTTTACGGGCGCGGGGCGGCCTGACCTTAAGCGAATTATGCGCACATCCGGATATGACGCGGCAGGCAGTGACAAAACATCTGGCTATTCTCGAGTCAGCAAACCTGGTCGTGTGTATCCGGCGGGGGCGCGAAAAGCTGCATTATCTCAATGCGATACCAATCAACGACATCGCCGAGCGCTGGATTGGAAAATATGATCAGCGCCAGCTTTCGGCCCTGGCAGATCTAAAAACCACTCTTGAAAGGGGAACACC
>JANXSV010000189.1 GCA_025356505.1 Methylovirgula sp. | reverse complement strand
TTGAAGCCTGTCTGCACGGTGCGGATGATCACCTCGCCTTTTTCACGCGCTTCAGCCAGACGGGCGTTAAACCCGCCAATATTGCGTACGCCAACCTTGGACATTTTGCGGTAGCGATCTTCCATTTCGCGCACCGCCCATTTTAGCGCGACGACAGCCTTTTTAACATCCGTCACCACAGGCGTGAGCAAATGCGGAATACCGTCATAAACTGACAATTCCAGCATTTTTGGATCAACCATGATCAAGCGGCATTCTTCCGGCTTGAAACGGTAAAGCAGCGACAAGATCATCGTATTGATGCCGACTGACTTGCCTGAGCCTGTAGTACCGGCCACCAAAAGATGCGGCATGGTGGCCAGATCAACGATGACAGGCTCACCACCGATGGTTTTGCCAAGTGCAATCGGCAACTTGAGCTTTGACTTTTCAAAATCCTCACACGCCAGCATCTCGCGCAGAAACACCATCTCGCGCTTGTGGTTTGGCAATTCAATACCAATCGCATTGCGGCCGGCCACCACAGCGACGCGGGCCGATATGGCCGACATCGAGCGGGCTATGTCATCGGCAAGGCCGATCACCCGCGAGGATTTGACTCCCGGAGCAGGTTCGAGCTCGTAAAGCGTAACCACAGGCCCGGGGCGGACGTTGATAATATCGCCTTTAACGCCGAAATCTTCGAGCACGCCTTCAAGCAACCGCGCATTTTGCTCCAGAGCTTCTGATGATATTTTCGTGATTGGCTGCTTCTTGGCATCGGCGAGAAAGGTCAGCTGTGGCAATTCGTAAGAGGGCCGTTCAAAGAAATTCGGCTGCGCCTCCTTGATGATGCGTTTGCCCTGTTTCAGCGGGGCGGGGCCTGCGGCGACGCGTGCGTGCGCAACGCCGTCAATCACGTCATCATCGAAAGTGGCGAGAGGCGCGGCAGACGCAGTTTTGGGCATATGTACTTGGGCGGCAGGCTTTTGGGCAGCATCGCGCGGTGCGTAGGACGTAGATCGTCCAGTTTCAGCGGAAGGGCCGAAGCCGGGCTCGCGTCTGTCGGAAAACCCATCAGTCTCAGCATCAAACGGTGAATTTTGGGTGGCTTGCTTCCAGGGTGCGCGCGGCTTGGGCACAACAGGCACACCGGCTGCGCGCCTGCGGTCAAGAAACCGTGATACAGCGCCCTTCAGCGTGAGAGCCGCATGGAACAAAGCACCAAGAGACACAAGACCCAATCCGGGTTCGCCTTCATTGTCGTTGGGCTCTTCAACCATATCGCGGGTGCTTTCACGCGCGCGGCCAGGCAGTTTCTTCATAGGCTCGAAGTCAAAATCTTCAATTTCGGGGGCAAGGCCAAAGCCGGTGCAGGCCGTGAGCGACAACAGCGCTGTCAGGCTGAGCGCCGCGCCGCAAAGCAAATTGAGCAGCCGCGATGTGCCAGCCAAGGCATGAGGCAGACGCAGCACCGCATCGCCTAGTACGCCACCAAGACCCGTGCGTAACGGCCAGCGGTCGGTTACGGGCAGATAGGCAATGACGCCAGCTGCGCACACGGCACCAAGGCACCAGAGAACGAGGCGAAGTTTCGCGCGGGTGAAACGCCGCTGCGTCAGCAATTGCCACCCCCAGAGCGAGAGTGGCGCCAGCATGACTGCACTGGTGATACCAAACAATTGCATCATGAGGTCAGCGGTGAAAGCACCTGTACGGCCGAGGAGATTATGGGTTGGCCCCGCCACAGCATGGTTCAAACTCGGATCTTGAGCCGACCAGGTAATGAGCGCGGCAAAGCTGACTGCCACAAAAGTGAGCAATACTAATCCGGTGATTTCGGCAGCCCGCCGCCGTATATATTCGCGGATAGGCTCCGGGATAAAATCCATTAAATGAATGGCCGCTGCGCGCATGTAAAAGCTCTTTTTCCCCCGACCCGCATGAATCAGGCGCAATTCGTCACCAGCTACGCTAGAGGGCCGACGTTAACGCGCCGTTAATGATGATTTGGCGCGCGCTTTAGCGGATACAAAAAAGGCGAAGCCGAAGCTTCGCCAGTTTTCTGGGAGGAAAAGGAGGACGCTCCGTGCACAAGCGCGGAGCGTCAGAACATCAGTAGTTGTAGGCGCGTTCGCCGTGATCGGTGATATCCAGGCCTTCACGTTCCGCATCAGGAGCGGCGCGCAAACCAACGATGAGATCGACCAGCTTGTACAGGATGGCAGAGCCAATACCTGACCATGCGAGGGTATAGGCGACAGCCTTGATCTGGATCCAGACCTGTGTGGCCATGACATAATCAGCGACGGCTGCCGTTCCTGGCTTTGCTGCGTAATCAACCAAGCCGACACCGCCGAGATATGGCGCGACCAAAACACCAGTCATAATGGCACCGAAGATGCCGCCGACACAGTGGACACCGAAGACATCAAGTGCGTCGTCATAACCAAACTTGCTTTTCACGGTTGAGACAAAGAAGAAACAAATCGGAGAAACCAGCAGGCCGAGTACAACCGAACCCATCGGGCCGGCGAAACCGGACGCTGGAGTGACTGCAACCAGACCGGCAACCGCGCCAGACACCATGCCGAGCAAAGATGGCTTACCTTTAACAGCCCATTCCAGGAACAACCAGGACAGAGCAGCAGCGGCAGTGGCCACAAATGTGTTGACGAAGGCGAGAGCTGTTGTGCCGTTTGCTTCGAGATTTGAACCAGCGTTGAAGCCGAACCAACCAACCCAGAGCAAGCTTGCGCCGATCATGGTCATGGTCAGCGAGTGCGGAGACAAGGCTTCTTTGCCAAAGCCAATGCGCTTGCCGAGGAACAGTGCACCAACCAAACCGGCGATACCTGCGTTAATGTGAACCACAGTGCCGCCAGCAAAATCAAGCGCGCCGAGCTTGTAAAGGTAGCCGGCGTTGCCATTGACTGCGTCAAGAGCTGCCTGAGCGGTCTTTTTGGCTTCGTCAGTTGTGGCTGCAGCAAGAGCCTTGGCAGCATCACCAACAGCGTCCGGACCAGCCCAATACCAGACCGAGTGAGCGATCGGGAAGTAGATGAACGTGACCCACAAGATCATGAAGATCACCACTGCCGAAAACTTCATGCGCTCGGCAAAAGCACCGACGATGAGGGCTGGCGTGATGCAGGCGAAGGTCATCTGGAAGGCCATGTAGGCCAGTTCAGGAACGACAACGCCGTTGGAGAAGGTTGCAGCGACAGCGTTTGCGTCGACACCCTTCAGGAAGGCTTTGCTGAAATCGCCGATGAAGGAAATGTAGGCGCCGTCTGCGGAACCGCCAAATGCCAGCGAATAACCGTAAAGTACCCAGATCACCGCAACCAGCGAAACAATCATGAATACCTGGCTCAGCACCGAAAGCATGTTCTTGGTGCGGACAAGACCGCCATAGAACAGCGCCAGGCCCGGAATGGACATCATCAAAACCAAAGCAGTCGAAATCAGAAGCCAGGCTGTGTCGCCCTTATTTGGCACAAGCGCGACGGCGGCAGCAGCGGCGGGTGCCGCATCTTCCGCACGGGCTGCGCCCATCATCAATGCGAGCGCAGATAGCGCCAGCACTGGTTTTACAAAACGTGAAAGTTGCATGTTGGAAACTCCAAAAGAAGGGTTCAGAGCGCTTCTGAATCTTGCTCGCCGGTGCGGATACGCACGGCTTGCTCGAGCGGGGTGACGAAAATCTTGCCGTCGCCGATCTGGCCGGTGCGGGCGGCACCGATGATCGCCTCAATGGCTTTTGCAACCAGTGACGAGTCGACCGCGACTTCGATCTTCAATTTTGGCAGAAAGCTGACGGCATATTCTGCGCCGCGATAGATTTCGGTATGACCTTTCTGACGACCATAACCCTTGACCTCGGTAACAGTGAGGCCGTGCACACCGATAGCGGTGAGCGCGTCTCGCACCTCGTCGAGTTTGAACGGCTTTATTACAGCCATGACAATTTTCATTAGTGGCTCCTTTATTATTTCGCACCAACGCAGACAGCGGCCGGTGACGCCGCGCGACCCCCTTTTAGTGGCCATGCTTAGGACAGACCTTTCAAGATGTGTGCCAAGTTTGCGGAAAGTCTTAAAAATGTTTTAATTGCGGCAATTGCAGCACAATTGGGCAGTATTGCTGCCATGAAGAGCCGCGAAATAGCAGTATCGAAGCTGATTTTGGAGATTTGCATATAAATTAGGCAATTAAACTGCCTAATTTATAATCATCGACACTACGGCCGATTTTTGCCTAATTATTGCGCAGGCCCAGGCCGAATCGTTTGGCGGATGAGGCCTTCCTGCGTTTGGCGGATGAGGCCTTCCTGTGCCACCGAGGCGACCAAGGTTCCGTTTTGGGTATAAATCGAGCCACGGGTCAGGCCGCGCGCGCCCGATGCGTTTGGGCTGTCCTGAGTGTAGAGCAGCCACTGGTCGGCTTTGAAAGGCCGGTGAAACCACAGAGCATGGTCGAGGCTTGCCATTTGCAACCCGGGTTGAAAAATCGAGCTGTTATGGGCAATTAGCGCGGTATCCAACAGCGTCATGTCGGAGAGATAGGCCAGCACGGCGCGTTGGATGGCAGGATCATCGGGCAACGGACCATCGGCACGCACCCAGAAACTCTGGCCGGTCGTTGGCAGGTTCTTGCCGAAATAACGATCATAGGACACTGGTCGTAATTCGATGGCGCGTTCCTGGGCAAAATAAGCCGTGACAGATTTGGGCAGCACGGCTTGGTACTGCGCGAGGACGTCCTTCAAGCTTGGGAGTTGATCAGGCTGAGGCACGTCGGGCATCGGAAACGCATGGTCGAAGCCAGCCTCTTCAATCTGGAACGAGGCGGAAAGCGCAAAAATGGCGCGGCCTTTTTGGGTTGCGACACAGCGGCGGGTGGCAAAACTCTTGCCGTCCCGGATGCGCTCGACCTCGAAATTAATCGGAATTGAAGTGTCACCTGCCAGAATAAAATAACAATGAACTGAATGGGGCGGGCGCGAGACATCAACCGTTCGGGCACAGGCCACCAGAGCTTGAGCGATCACCTGCCCGCCAAACAAACGGCCCCAGGCCGTGGGATGACACTGGCCAATGTAAGAACCGTCTCCCGATGCCTGCAAATCCAGGACATCCAACAACCCGCTCAGGGTGACCGACATTATCTATCCTCTAAGGTGAACCCTAAAGACGCACTTTGCGCGCCAATGGCGAAAGGTCAAGCTGTTGAAAGTCGGGTGCATATCGATCCATTTTTAATATAAGGATTTGTTTATATGTTTATTGCGCATGTTGCGGCTTTCTGGTAACACACGCGAAATCAAAACTAACTTGATCTTTTCTCCAAACACAGGTGTTTCATGAGCCAGCACGATTATGCCATTGCCGATATTAAACTGGCGGATTGGGGCCGCAAGGAACTGTCCATCGCCGAGACCGAAATGCCCGGCTTGATGTCAACCCGCGCCGAATACGGCCCTCAGCAGATTTTGAAGGGTGCGCGCATTGCAGGGTCACTGCACATGACCATTCAAACCGGCGTCTTGATTGAAACGCTGAAGGCGCTCGGTGCAGATGTGCGCTGGGCCTCCTGCAATATTTATTCGACACAGGATCACGCCGCGGCGGCTATCGCGGCAACAGGTACGCCAGTGTTCGCAATCAAGGGCGAAAGCCTGGAAGATTACTGGGAATACACCCACCGCATTTTTGATTGGGCCGATGGCGGCACTCCGAACATGGTGCTGGATGACGGTGGCGATGCCACAATGTTGATCCATCTCGGCATGCGCGCAGAAGCTGGAGACGTGGCCTTCCTTGAGACGGCAGGCAATGAAGAAGAAGAAGTGCTTTACGCCGCAATCAAGAAGCAGCTGAAAGCCAAGCCCGGTTGGTATGCCCGTAACGGAAAAGCCATTCGCGGCGTCACCGAAGAAACCACAACCGGCGTGCATCGCCTGTACCTGATGGCGAAAGAGGGCAAGCTGCTCTGGCCAGCAATCAACGTCAATGATTCCGTCACCAAGTCTAAGTTCGATAACCTTTATGGCTGCCGCGAGTCACTGGTGGACGGTATCCGCCGCGGTACAGACGTGATGATGTCCGGCAAAGTTGCAATGGTCGCCGGTTTCGGTGATGTGGGCAAGGGTTCGGCTGCGAGCCTGCGCAATGCGGGTTGCCGCGTTATGGTTTCTGAAGTCGATCCGATCTGCGCCCTGCAAGCAGCCATGGAAGGCTATGAAGTCACAACCATGGACGATGCCGCACCCCGCGCCGATATTTTCGTGACCGCGACCGGCAATGTGGACGTGATCACCATCGACCACATGCGGGCGATGAAGGACCGCGCCATCGTGTGCAACATCGGCCATTTCGACTCGGAAATTCAGGTTGGCGCATTGCGCAATCAGAAGTGGCACAATGTGAAGCCGCAGGTTGACGAAATCGAATTTGCCAATGGCAAGCGCATGATCCTGCTGTCCGAGGGCCGCCTGGTAAATCTTGGCAACGCCACCGGACATCCAAGCTTTGTGATGTCAGCATCCTTCACCAACCAGACTTTGGCGCAGATTGAACTTTGGACCAAGCCCGGTCACTATGGCTTGCAGGTTTACACACTGCCCAAGCATCTCGATGAAAAGGTCGCAAAGCTGCATCTGGCAAAGATCGGCGTCAAGCTGACCGAACTCACCGAAACCCAGTCAACTTATTTGAACATTCCGGCCAATGGCCCGTTCAAGCCGGAGAGCTATCGCTACTGATCCGGCGCTCTAGTCCGAACATATATTGAAACGCCCTTCAGGTTAGCGCTTGGAGGGCATTTTGCTGTTGCGCTGAAATGTTCTCCCGGCCTTGGAGCTCTTCTGCGCGTCACCCATAGTGTGGCAGGAGCTTCGAAAGCCACAAGATATAGCTCTGATTTCATTTATATTCTTTTGGAACAGGTCTTCCCCATTTTTGTTTTGTTAACCACTTCCTGCATGACTCATATAAGCGGTAAAGTGCACTGATTCGGGCGATTATTGCCTCTGCGCTGTTGTGTTTCGTACGCGCACTCTTCTTATTGAAAACGGGAAAGCCATCACATGAACCGGATAAAGCGTCTGCAAACCGCTTGCTCCCGCATTGTGGCTGATACGCGTCGTCCTATCGGTTTTGTAGCGGTGGCGGCGCTGTTAAGTTCCGTTTCCTTGTCCAGTTTAATGGCTGCTGATCGCGTCTTCTCGCCCTTGAATGCGGTGCTTGAAAATCAGACTGTATTTGGCATTTCTGTTTTTCTCGGGCTGGTGCTGTTTGCCACCGTGACCTCCGTGCTGCACATTCGCGGTCGTAACCAGTGGCAAAATCAGGAATCGTCGCTGGCGGCGGAAAATAATGAGCTGCGTATGCGGCTGGACCGCGCCGGGGTTTTTCTGTCTGCCGAGCCGCAAATCGTCATTGCTTGGGGCACAGCCACGGGCGAGCCGGACATTGAAGGTGACATCTCTCTGGTCAGTGAAGTGCCCATTGCGCGGCGGGTGCTCGGGTTTGGATCCTGGTTGCCGCCGGGAGCCGCGCAAGAAATGGAACATGCCGTGGAGCGCCTGCGCCAACGCGGTGAAGGTTTCCGGCTGGCTCTGATGTCGAGCAATGGCCGTCACCTTGAAGCCGAAGGTAAGGCAATCGCGGGACGCGCGATTTTGCGCATCCGCGATGTCTCTGGCGATAGGCTGGAATTGACCCGCCTTCGCGAGCGTCACAGCACAACAATGGCGGAACTTTCGGCTCATAGGGCGCTGTTGGATGCCTTACCGCAACCGTCCTGGCTGCGCGAAAGCAGCGGGAGATTGTCCTGGGTGAATGCCGCCTACACCCGCGCTGTCGAAAGCAAAGACGCTTATGAGACCATTTCGCGTGGGATGGAACTGCTGGATGGGTCGGCACGCGAATTGGCACGCGCCGCAATCTTCGAAAAGACACCTTGGAAATCGCGCCTGGCGGCAGTGATTGCGGGCGAGCGCCGCGCCTTTGAGGTGATCGAGGTGCCAAGCGCCTCTGGAAGCGCCGGATTTGCCGAAGACCTGCAGGAGTTGGAAACGGCCAAAGCGGATATCCGCCGCCTTACGGAAGCGCATTCGCGCACGCTCGATCAATTGCAGACAGCCGTTGCCATTTTTGACGCCAAGAAGCGGCTGGTGTTTTACAATGCCGCTTACCGCCACCTTTGGGGTCTATCGGCAACGTTCCTCGATTCAAGCCCCTCGGACAGTGAGGTTCTCGACAGGCTACGGGCGGAGCATCGGCTGCCCGAGCAGGCGGATTTCCGCAGTTGGAAGCAGGCGCTCCTCGGGGGATATACAGCGCTTGAGCCAGTGAATCACTCGTGGTTTTTGCCGGACGGGCGTACACTTCGGGTGGTGTCCAATCCCAACTCGCAAGGCGGCGTCACCTATCTTTATGACGACGTAACCCAGGCCTACAATCTGCAATGGAAGTTTAACGCGCTGAACCGCGTCCAGAGCGAAACCTTGGACACTTTACAAGAAGGTGTAGCGGTTTTTGGGTCCGATGGACGTTTAAGTTTACACAATCCGGCACTGGCGCATTTGTGGCGGCTGGATTTGGCTACGCTGGAACAGCGGCCGCATATCGATGCGTTTGCCAGCGCGTGCGCGCCATTATTGCCGTCAACCGAGGTCTGGCAACAACTTCGCAGCGCCGTAACAGGGCTTGCAGACGCGCGGGTCGGTCTGCAACAGCGGCTCACGTGCCAAAATGGCACAGTTCTCGATTGTATTGTGGCGCCGCTACCGGACGGCGCGACGCTGATCACATTCTCGGATATGACAGCAAGCGTCGCGGTCGAACGCGCGCTGGTTGATCGCAATCAAGCCTTGGTGGAAGCCGAAGCATTGCGCAATAATTTTGTGCGCCATGTGTCCTATGAGTTGCGCTCTCCGCTGAACTCGATTGTCGGCTTTGTGGCCATGCTTGATCAGGAAATGGCCGGGCCACTTACAGGCAAACAGCGCGAATATATCGGCCATGTCACGCAATCCGCCGATGCGCTCATGGAGATCATTGACAATATTCTCGACCTTGCCAGCATTGATGCCGGAGCGATGGAATTAAAAACCGAGCAAGTGGATATTGCTGCGACGATTGCCGAGGCGGCCAAGGGCGTGAAGGATCGGCTGGCGGCGGAGCACATCAGCCTGAGCGTCGAAGTGGCCGACAAGATCGGCACGTTTCCTGGCGAAGCGAAGCGTATCCGCCAGATTTTGTTTAATCTGCTTTCCAACGCAATCGGGTTTTCTTCGGCTGGCCAAAGCATTGTGCTTTCAGCAAAACGCAGCGCGCACGGCGTGGAATTTCAAGTGCTGGATCATGGCCGCGGCATTCCGCCAGATGTCCTCGATAAGGTGTTTGATCGCTTTTCCAGCAATTCGATGGGTTCGCGGCATCGCGGCGTGGGGTTGGGACTGTCCATTGTGCGCTCTTTTGTTGAGCTGCATGGCGGCACGGTGCATATCGATTCGACGCCTGCGCGCGGCACCAGTGTAACCTGCACGTTTCCGCTGCAAATAGAATTGGTGCCGCAAACGCCGCCGCTCGCCACTGCTGCCCAAAAATCCAAGCCAGAACAGTCACCTGACGGCGCGGCAACCGCCAGACGCGCGTAACATGCACGAAAGCTTCCATAAAGG
>JANXSV010000132.1 GCA_025356505.1 Methylovirgula sp. | reverse complement strand
CGAACCTCTACCAGGCCGAGTAAGTTGCAATAAAAATTGAGGCTTTCTTCAACATTTTTGATGCGAACCATGGTGTGTAAATAGCGCATAGAGTATCTCCTCCGTTGTCTTAAGATGGCACGTTAAGCGGTTCGGTCAAGGACAACTCAGATGAATGATGACAATGCGCGCAAAGAGCGGGCAGCTTTAGCGTCTATTTTTGCCAGTGCCGCATTGACGGTAGCGAAGCTGGTTGCAGGCCTTCTCTCGGGGTCCCTAGGCCTGTTGTCCGAAGCAGGTCATGGATTGTTGGATACGGGGGCCACGACAATCACTTACTTTGCCGTCAAAGAGTCCTCAAAACCCGCAGATGAAGAACATCACTTTGGCCACGGCAAAATTGAAGCCGTCGCCGCGTTGGGCGAAACAGGATTACTTTTAGTACTGTCGGTCGTGGTAGTCACAATAGCAATCTATAAATTAAACCATGGAGGCGATGTCGTAGTGCCGAGCAAGTTGGCATTTGCTGTGCTCGCAGTTTCGATAGGCGTAGACTTCGTGAGATGGCGCAGTCTTGCAAAGATTGCCAGGGAAACCCGAAGCGATGCGCTGGCGGCAGACGCTCTGCATTTTTCGAGTGACCTAGTGTCTTCGAGCCTTGTCATCGTGGGATTGATCGCAAATGCGAGCGGATTTACTCAAGGCGATGCTCTGGCGGCTATTGGTGTTGCAATTTTTATAGCCGTAGCTGGCTATCGGCTCGGCCGGCGTACAATCGATACACTGGTTGACGCAGCCCCGGTCGGGTTGTCAGCTCAGATAAAAGATTTGATTCAAACGGTGCCAGGCGTTGTAGATATCGAATCCATAAAGCTGCGATTAGCCGGAAGCGAGTTCCTGGGAGATATCGGAATCGCAGTTCCGAGGACTATGCCGCTCGACCGCGTGGCAATAATTAAGTCTAAAATTGAGTCGGCCATTCTCGAGAAGTTCCCGGATGGGAGACTAACGGTGACCGCAAACCCCCGCGTTTTGGATTCGGAGACTATATTGGAGCGCATATTGCTCACATCAGCTCTGCAGCGTCTTCCTGTGCATCACATCACAGTTCAAAAAGTCGGCGAAAAGATATCAATTTCCATGGATGTAGAAGTTGATCGCCGGATGAGCCTTATGGTCGCGCATGAGCGTGCCACGAGATTGGAAGCCGCCCTTAGATTGGAATTTGGCGGAGAGGTCGAGGTTGAAACCCATATCGAACCTCTGGAAGTTTCAGAACTTGATGGGCAAGATGTTGACAACGCGACCTTGGAACAAATAACCGCGGTTTTACATTTCGGTGCTGTAAGCGCAGGTGTAATCAAAGAAGTCCATTCCGTTCGTGCTAGGGGTACAGCTACCGGTCTTGTCGTTAACTATCACTGTCGAGCTCCTAGGGACTTGACAGTGGAAGCAGTCCATATCGCGGTTGATTTGGTGGACCGAATTGCGAGAGATAAGATGCCATTGATTGCGCGTATAGTCGGCCACGCAGAGCCCGAAAAGCAGATAGGTCGTTAACATTGCCACTGCAACGATTCCGATATGTTCAAGGCTGCAAATGTAGGGCTGCCCTCTCGACCTCACATCAAACTTGACTAGGTAAGGTTGTAGAAACTCCTAGGGTAACCCATGAAATTCAGCATTATTATTCCCACCAAGGACCGGCCACATCTTCTAAAACGCGCGCTGGCGTCTGTCTTACTTCAAAGTTTTCAAGCTTTTGAGGTAATCGTTGTCGACGATGGTGACGGGTCTGGCCAAAAACTTGCGTCTCAAATGGGAAATTCCAAAATTACAGCGATATCGAGCGAGCGGGCGGGCCAAGTTCGCGCGCGCTCAAAGGCAATAGAGATAGCAAAAGGAATGCATCTCGCCTGGCTAGACGATGATGATTGGTGGGAGACGGAACACCTGAAGCTTTTGGACGCGGTGCTTTCTAAGAGTTCATGCTTGGCGTATAGCTCAGGGTGGATTGCCTACGAAACAGATACCGGAGGCCACATTTCGACCTCGCCATTTAAGGCTTTGGCGACCCGGAAATCTCTGCGTGAGAACAACACTCTACTTTGGTCAGGCCTAGCCTATCCGGCCGAGTTCCATCAAAAATTCGGCCTTTTTGACCCCAGTCTGGCCTACTACTGGGACTGGGATTGGTATTTGAGATTGGCAGACATGGACGTAAAATTCGCATCAACTGCAAAAGCGTCTGTTTGGATATCTGCAAGGACAAGCAGTGTATCAGCTGCGCAAAACGAAGGCGCGCGCCGGTCAGAGCTGGATCGTTTACAAACGCAACATAATTTAGGACTTATTGCACTTAAAAATCATGCGGGAATAGCCGAGGAGCAAATTAAAGCCGAAGGGCTTGGTAGCTCAGAGTTCCGCGCATAGCCCGCAATACTACAGAATGGATATCCATGCGCACAGAGACTGCCGGCCCGATTTTACTCAAAGACTACAAACCATCAGACTACAATATAGAGACTGTTGATCTGTGCTTCCGCCTGAATGATTCAGAGACGGCGGTTGTCTCGACGCTGAAAATAGCACCCAATCCTTTAGGAATGCCCGGAGCCCCGTTGCGTCTAGTTGGTGATTGCCTGACGCTCGTCTCCGCAAGTCTCGACGGTCTCGAACTAAATTTATCCTTAGCGACTCCAAACTTGTTGCAAGTGGACAACCCGCCAAGCGAACCGTTCCATATTCAAATTGAAACGCTTCTCAATCCTCTGGCAAACACACAGCTCATGGGATTATTCAGGTCAGGTGCTGCTTTTTGCACTCAGTGCGAGGCGGAAGGGTTTCGCAGAATAACCTATTTTTTAGACAGACCAGATGTATTGTCTATCTACACGACGCGGATCGAGGCGGATAAGGAAACGTGTCCCGTATTGCTCGGAAATGGCAACATTATTGATCAAGGTGACTTAGAAGGCGCCAGACACTATGCGGTCTGGCATGATCCACATCCAAAACCCAGCTATCTCTTCGCGCTTGTGGGCGGCAAGCTGGATAGCATCAGTGACAACTTTATAACGGCTTCGGGTCGCAAAGTTACACTTGGTATCTTCGTAGAACCGGGCAAGACAGAGAGAGCCAGTTACGCAATGGACGCTCTAAAACGCTCCATGGCTTGGGATGAAAAAATATTTGGCTGTGAGTATGACCTCGACATTTTCAATATCGTTGCCGTTTCTGATTTTAATATGGGCGCGATGGAGAACAAAGGCCTAAACGTATTCAATGATAAATTTGTACTCGCTGACCCAAATACTGCCACCGATGTCGACTATGCACACATAGAGGCTGTAATCGCACATGAATACTTTCACAACTGGACTGGAAACAGAATTACGTGCCGCGATTGGTTTCAGCTTTGCCTAAAAGAAGGCCTTACAGTTTTTCGGGATCAGGAATTTTCTTCAGATGAACGCTCTAGAGCAGTCAAACGCATTCAGGATGTTAAAAATCTCAGAAACGTGCAGTTCGTTGAAGATGCCGGTCCTCTCTCACACAACGTACGGCCCGATTCATATTTTGAGATAAGCAATTTTTACACTGCGACCATTTATGAAAAAGGTTCCGAGATCGTCCGAATGCTTAAGACGCTCGTCGGCGATGAGGCGTTTCGTTCCGGGATGAGGCTTTATTTTGAAAGATGCGACGGAAGCGCAGCAACTGTAGAGGATTTTTTGGGTTGTTTTGCGGAAGTCACCGGGCGAAACCTCGACGTTTTCATGCGGTGGTACAACCAAGCCGGAACGCCCTTGGTCACTGTTACTACGAGCCAGAACCTACTGGATCAAACTTTTACAGTAACATTGCAGCAATCCACCGCTTCCACCCCACTTCAAGCCACC
>JANXSV010000123.1 GCA_025356505.1 Methylovirgula sp. | reverse complement strand
TTGTGCGATGGCAAAGTGAACCGGTGGGGCAATTGGTTTCATACTAAACTACTCTGACAAGAATAATTTGCTGTCAAATCAATATTATTCTTTGCGGTCACTCCCCCCCCCCCGCCGCTGCAAATCCAAAACAGCAGCGGGCGACAACGCTTTCGCGCCTTAGCTCCCGCTCGCCGCCTCGGAGCGCACAAAGGCAATTCGCATCATATTGGTTGCGCCCGGGGTGCCGAACGGTACGCCTGCAACGATGATGATGCGGTCGCCTTCTTTGGCAAACCCTTCCCGGCTGGCAAATTTGCAGGCGCGCATGGCCATATCATCAACGTCATAGGCGTCCTTGGTCACAACCGGATGCACACCCCAGACCAGACAAAGCCGGCGCGCTGCGTCCTTGTTCGGGGTCAGGGCCATGACAGGCGGCTCCGGACGTTCGCGGGCGATGCGCAACGCCGTTGAGCCTGAGGCTGTCCAGGCCGCGATTGCCTTCAATTCCAAAGTTTCAGCCATGTCGCGCGCACCTGCGGCAATGGCATCGGCGCCGGTCGCCTCAGGCTTGGAGCGCTGCGCATTGATCACCTGCCGGTATATTGAGTCGCGCTCAACCTCTTCGGCAATCCGGTTCATGGTTTCAACCGCTTCAATCGGGAAGGAACCTGACGCGCTTTCCGCCGAAAGCATGACAGCATCCGCGCCTTCAAACACCGCAGTGGCCACATCGGACACTTCCGCACGGGTCGGTACGGGCGATGTGATCATGGATTCGAGCATTTGTGTCGCCACCACCACAGGCTTGCCGAGGCGGCGGGCCATCCGGGTGATGCGCTTTTGCAGGCCTGGCACCTTTTCGAGCGGCATTTCAACTCCAAGATCACCGCGCGCCACCATGAGCGCATCTGAAATCTCCATGATCTCGGCGAGCCGTGCGATCGCTTGCGGCTTTTCGATTTTTGCAAGTACCAGAGCGCGGCCGCGGGCGATTTTTTTGACTTCAGCCACATCTTCGGGCCGCTGCACGAAAGAAACCGCAATCCAGTCCACGCCTTCGTTCAGGGCGGCATCAAGATCGGCCCGATCTTTCGGGGTCATTGCCGATGTTGGAATTGTGGTGTCGGGCAGGCTGACGCCTTTTTTATTGGAAATTCGGCCCGCTACGGTCACGCGCAGTTCGGCACTGCCTTTGGCAACTTTAGTCACCATAAGGCTGACCTTGCCGTCATCCACCAAAACCCGATGTCCTATTTCCAGCGATTGCAAAATTTCCGGATGCGGCAGGCAAACACGAGACTTCGTACCAGCGGTTGCATCCGAGTCAAAGGTGATCATGTCGCCTTTTTCGAGCACATGGCCACCTTCTGCAAAAAGCCCGACGCGCAATTTTGGACCCTGCAAATCCACCAGAATTCCGATAGGGCGGCGATATTCCTCTTCCAAGGAGCGAATCATACGGATGCGTTCGCGCATACCGTCATGGCTCGCATGGCTCATGTTGATGCGGAAAACATCCACGCCCGCCACAAACAGGCGCCCGATGATCTCACGCGTATCGGAAGCTGGCCCCAGGGTGGCAAGAATTTTGCAGCGTCGCATGCGTCTCATCGGTTTCATCCCTTGATTTAGAGCGTTATTGGCCGTTAGGCGGCTTTGAAGGATCGGTCAACTGCACCGTCCAGTTTTTAGCGTCTTTGCCGGTATCAATCTCAAAAAAGCCGGTTCTATCATAGCCGCGCGCATAGCAGTCTTCGCGCCCGTCAATTTTAAACTCGCGGTCCAGCGTGCACATAAAGGCTTTGCCCTTCCATTCGCCGCCCTGTTCGTCCATGGCATAAACATAGTAATATTGCGCCGCCAAAGGCCCGCGCAACAACGGCTCGCAGGCGTTTGGTTTGAGGTTCCACCAGCCTTCCGTCGTCCAGTTTGTACCGTCGGTATATGACAGGGAGATAGAAATGCGGCTGGCAGAATTGTTGCAAATACGGAAGTCAGCCCGCGCATCCGCCGTGAACAGGCTGCACATCGCGCTTGTAAACACGAAAAATAAAAGGCCGCGTAGCATTTTCATGTTCAAACTGGATCTCGCAAAAACGGTCGGGGTCTTGTGGCAGCACTAGCACCCTAAGACTTAAGGCCAGCACATTCGTTAGCATCTTCCGCGCCGAGGGCAAACTGTCAACGCCATTTTAGGAAGGTGCGGAGATTTAAGAATCAGCCTGACGCCGTGGCCGCGCGATAAAAAAGACTCCCGGAACCATTGCTCCGCCTGCCAGCCGCATCGCCAAAAGCTGCGCTCCAAGAATCGCCCAAGCGCATAGGACAAGCGCATAGGAGAGGGCCGCCGCCGCCGGTTTTGCGCGCCGCTTCCATACTGTGAAGCCGCCAGAGAGCGCTGGCAATGAGAGCGAAAATAGGCGCGATATCGTGTGGTCTCCGGCTTGTCATAAATGCTCGGCTGTCCTTAAATTGCAACGGCGTGCTTAATTGATTTGCAGGCGGGCGTCATCCCATAAGGCACGAAGGGCTTTCAAAAATGCAGGCGGTAGAGTTTGTCGAGGGCAGTCCAAACTCAAGGGTTCTGCTAATTTGCGATCATGCCGCGAACACTGTCCCGCCCGAACTTGGCAGCCTCGGGATGCCCTCTGAGGCCTTCGAACGGCACATTGCCTATGATATCGGTGCGGCAGCGGCCACAAGGCTGATGGCGCAGGCTCTGAACGCACCCGCCATCCTGAGCAGATTTTCGAGATTATTGATTGATCCGAATCGCGGTGCCGATGATCCGACACTGGTGATGCGCATCTCGGATGGCGCGTTGATACCAACCAACGCCTACATTGATGCCGCAGAGATCGAGCGTCGCAGGCACCTATACTGGCAACCCTATCGTACGGCGATTGCCGACAAACTCGCGCAGATGATGCAGCACTGCCCCGCACCTGTGGTCATTTCGGTGCATTCGATGACGCATATCTTGAAAGGTGTCGAACGACCTTGGCAGTTTTCTATTCTTTGGGATAAGGACCCGCGGCTGGCGCAGCCACTCTTGGAAAATCTGCGCGCCCAGCGTCTCTGTATCGGCGACAATCAACCCTATGACGGCGCGCTCAAGGGCGATACGCTCTATGATCATGCCACACGGCAGGGTTTGGCGCATGTTCTGATCGAATTCCGGCAGGACTTGGTCGGCGATGTCGAAGGCGTAGAAGAATGGACAGCGACCCTGCTCGACGCGCTCACGCCAGTGCTGCAGAACCCGGATCTTTACACGGCCAAATTCTACGGTTCACGCGCCGATGAAACCCGCTGAAATTCCAGATTTGACTTGACCAAAACCGCTGCGCGTCGCATCCCTCTGCCTCTTTGAAATTTGAGAAGGTTTGTCATGGAAGATATTGCAGCAACAGGCGTCGCGGGCGAAGAGCTCAAGCAATTCATTGAGAGGATTGAGCGTCTGGAAGAAGAGAAAAAAGCTATTTCCGATGACATCAAAGAGGTTTTTGGCGAAATGAAAGGCCGTGGCTATGATGTCAAGGTCGTGCGTCAGGTGTTGCGCATCCGCAAAACCGACCGCGCCGAACGTCAGGAGCAAGAAGCCATCCTCGACTTGTATTTGAACGCGCTCGGGATCGTTTAACGGGACGCCTAGTTGGTTGCGACATCTTCAAGCTGTTGAAAACCATCCTCGGGGGTGAGAGCACGTACGGCCTCACCCGAGAATTGGTTCTGAGCCAGAGTTGTGCCACCCTTTTTATCAAAACTTGAAACCAGGCGCGCGGCTTTGGGGGTGAGGTCGGCGCTCAAAGCGGAGCCGACGAGGTCGGGAGCCTGACGCTGCGCCGCTTGCCTCAGGCCCGTGGCAGAGCCGGTTAGCGCGGCGTTTGCGGCGGGCTGGGTCGAGGATGCGCTTTTGCGCAGGGCGCTGGCGTCCAGCTTGGCGGCAACCAAAGCAAGCTTTTGCGGGGTCGCCAATTTGGCAATTGCAGCACGCGGCATTGGTTTGGGCGGCAGCGGCGCAGCATTCATCTGCACCGGCTGTTCAACACTGGTGCTGGGCGAGGCATAGGCCAGAACATTCGGCACAGGAGCCGGAGCAGTCTTAGCACCGTTGGCGATAAAAGCCGGAACGGAACCTGTCGCACTTGGTTTGTCAAGAAGCTTCGATATCGCATCAGTCTTAGGAACCAGCATCGCCAGTTCTGTCGGGCGCGAGGGCGGCAACGGCGGGTTGAACGCCAGAATATCCAATTCTTTTGGACGCCGGGGCGGCGCTGGCACCACAAGCGGGCGAACATCCTCTGCGCCGGCATTGGCATCATTGCCATCAACCAGAACAAGCGGCTTGCCGTTTGTCAGGCTGGCGACGACTTTCGGGGCTTCGGGCTTCACAGCGTCAGATTTGGCAACCTCCAGCTTTACAGTGTCAAGTTTGGCAGCGACGGCTTTGCCAACAGGTGCGGCATCAGCTGCATCCTCGCCAGTTGTAACCTTAGCCAAAGCCGTGCGTTTGTTTTTTCCAAACGAGGTCTTTTCTGCAACCACCTCTTCCTCGCCCTCAGTATTGCCGCCGCCAAAGAGCCAGGCAAACAAGCCTTTTCCTTGGGTTGGCGCTACATCTGGAGCTGAACCGCCACGCGCCTCGATTTCTGCCAGTGCCAACTGATACCCCGGCATAGGCTGACCGTCCGCAGGGATAAGCACGGTTTTGCCATCAGGAAAAACCCGCGCCAGTTGGTCGCGCGTCATCCGTGGCCAATAGCGCACGCCGCCTGCGTCCAGATGCACGAAAACCGTATTGGCATGCGGATAATATCCAACTCCGCCGCGCGCCAGCTTCAATCCAAGTTCACGCACCTTGGACATGGTCATATCGGGAAGATAAAAATCCATCGCCTTGCCCAGAATATGCTGCGAATGTTCCGCAACCTGCCGCGAACGGCGGCGTAACATGGCGTTGGTTTCAGGCGAGCGATAGGCCGAAAGAATGTGAATGGCTTCAGAAGAGCCGGTCTGCTGATAGACTTCCCACACGATATCGAAGAGGCGGGGGTCCATTTTGGTCGGTGCGTCCGTGCGCCAGTCCCGTAGGCCCCAGTTTAGCTTCTCCAATGCGCCTTCGTCAAAATAGCCGTTGCGCTTGAAGGTGATGGTAAAATCTTCGCCAGTATGGGTGTGATGAAAGGTGAGTGTTCGCGTATCGCCGTTGGCAATCGCAGTGTCGGTTGAGACGGTTGCACTCATGAAGAGCGCCATAGCTGCGCAGGAAGCCGCTAACCACCGCCGTAGCGTGTCACCTATCAAGCCTGCTCTCCGGTTTCGACCTTGCAAACGCTTTCCCTTAACACATCTGGCCGCCCGAGCCTGTTCGGGCAACGCAAAAAACCTAGAAAAGCACTGCTCGAACAGCGCGACGTCACAAATACCAACGGTTCCACGCACATGCGCCGCAAAGCGGCTCGCGTGTTTTAAATTTTGCCGCGGCCGAAGCTGCGTCTTAAAGTTCCCAAATCATTAACGAAAATCCTTAATGATTGGTAACCCGCGCCTCTTGACGGACACTCTATTTGCGCTCGGCAGCAAAAACACCGCCTCAGCTCTCAAAAACCTACATACACTGTAACTCTTATGTCACACAAGCTTAAAAATTTGCGAGATATTGAGCTTTGCACAGAGTTCATCTGGACAAATCCGGCAAAAGGCGGGGTGGCAGAGAGATGGCGCTTTAGCCTTCCAGACCAAGCATCATCTTGATTTTCCGGGCATAACCGTAGATGTCGTCGCGGAGCAGCAGTTTACCGGTGTCATCGACACGGGCAGTCAGATACATCAGATGGATCGGCAGGGCTTGAGGCAGGTTAACCGTGCGTTCCTGACCACCGATCATGGCGCGAACCCGTTGTTCGCTCCAACCGCCACCAAGCACGGCCTCGGCAAATTTAAATGGTTGATCCACCCGCACGCAGCCGTGGCTGAACGCGCGTTGAGTCTGTGAAAACAGCGACTTTGACGGCGTGTCGTGCAGATAGACCGAGTGTTCGTTGGGAAACATGAACTTTATCCGGCCCAAAGCGTTGGCCTCGCCTGGCGGCTGGCGAACGTAGAACTGCCCTTTGCTTTGGATTAATTCGTAGCCGTGGCGGGCGAAATAATCCGGGTCCGCAGCAAGTTTTGGCAACATTTCTTTTTTGATGATCGAGAGAGGCACGTTCCAATAGGGGTTCACGATCAGGAATTGCATCACATTCGAAAAGATCGGCGTCGGCGTATCGGTTTTCCCCACCACAACCCGCGTGCTGTAGGCCAGCGTATCGCCATGATAGAGCCGCGCCGTAAAGTCGGGAATATTCACCTCGATATGGTCGTGGCCAAGATCGCGCGGCAACCAGCGCCAGATTTCCATATTGGCGATGATCTCACTCTCGAGCCGCGCAGGCTGCCCGCCGGAAAGCATTGCAATCGTGCGCGGGGTCAGCGTTCCCGATGCCGGCAACCCGGACGAACTCTGAAAATCCGCCACCGCCGCCGCAACGCGCGTATCATAAACGATTTGGCTGGTGGAGCCGGTGGGCGCCATATCGAGGCCGAAGCGCTCGCGGATCAGCAGCACGCGCTCGTCTTTCATTCCCACTTTCAACACCGGACCTGCGGGAATGGCGGGACGCGCCACCGGAACGGTTTCGCGGCGCAGTTCCGCCAGTTTCACGCGAAGGGCGACATAGCCGCTCTGAGGTGGATTGCTGGCCTGCAGCGCGGCATCGGCGTTAGCCGCTGACGAAATTTCAATGAGACTTTTCGCAAAATCCGGCCCTGTCGGGCGCGCAGTGATCAGCTTTGAAACAGTGGCAGGATCAATCCGGCTTCCGGAGGCTTGGGAAATATATTGCGTCACGAGATCAGACAGCCGGACGTCCTCGGCCTCGTATTTTCCGTCAGCCAAGCTGGGCATACGGGCTTCCGCAAGCGTGAGCCCGTCTTCATTCGCCTTTTCGAGGCGGTTCATCGCGCCTCCTGCTGCGGCGCTCCAATGCTGCGCAGTAACCCAAAGCGGCTCGAAATTGCGTGCGGCGTAAACGCTTGCAATGGCCTCGCGGCGTTTTTTGTCAGCGGCTTTCGCGGCCGGTGCCAGGATCAGAGCCGTGACAGCAGCCTTTACTTTTTCCGCTGATGCCGAGAGGCGTGGCTCCCCCGTCGTTTCAAGCCGCGCAGGCCGATCATGCAAAGCGTCAAGCGGGGCCGTTGCGGCGGAAGTTATCGCAGGTTCGGGGATGAGCGCGGGTTCCGCGGCAGGGTTTGGCACGGCCCGCGCCGCGTCAACCGCTTCCGGCGCAATGGAAACCGGCTTTTGCGCGGAGGGTTGCGGTGCCTCTACAGGCAACTGTGGGTCTGGCTTTCCGGCTACAATAGCGAAACTCGGGTTCGGCACCAGATCTTCGCCGCGCGCGGTGCCAAGGTCTTCGCCGTACGCGGCGCAAAGAGCCGTGCTTGAAAGGATTGCTGCTAAATAAAAAGCGGACTTCATGTGGCTTGCCATCTTGAACTTGAGCCTGCGTAAGATGTTTCCGGCAATGCATTGCACTATCGATGCGTTGCTGAAAGCGGACTTTGGTAAAACTTCGACTTGTTTAAAAATCTTTGCCACTGTGTTGCAAACTCGCAACAAAACTGTGCGCGGCAACACATTTCGCATTTGCGGTGCGCAGCAGTGGCGTAACTCCAACCCAAACAGCGCTAGCCGATATATAGACTCTGCACTTGCTCCGCACCGATCTGATCCGAAAGCCCGAGTTCGCTCATCTTGCGATAAAGCGTCGAGCGCCCGATACCGAGTTTACGCGCAACTTCTGACATCTGGCCGCGATAATGCTGAATAGCGAGGCGAATCATCGCCGCTTCGACCTGATCGAGCGGGCGCACGTCACCGCTCTCGTTCATAGCGGCTATGGCAGTCGGGTCCCGCACTTCAACGCGAACAATCTCGCGTTCAATTCTGTTGGGCGCATGTTGCGCGGCGGCCGGAACACGCACATCAAATCCGCTGACTTGCGCCGCGATTTGCGGAAATTCGGTTACGCCCAGTTCATCGCTTTCTGCGAGCACAACAGCGCGAAAAATTGCATTTTCCAGCTGACGGACGTTTCCTGGCCAGCTGTAACTGGATAGGAGCGACAAAGCTTCCGCCGAAAGGCCACGAATACGCTTGCCTTCTTCGGCGGCAAAACGGGCAGCAAAGCGCCGCGCGAGATCGGCAATATCTTCGCGCCGAACCCGCAAGGTCGGCACCGTCACCGGGAACACATTCAGGCGGTAATAGAGGTCCTCGCGGAATTTTCCGGCTTTGACCAGTTCGATGAGATTTTGGTTGGTTGCAGAAATAAGGCGGATGTCGACGCGGACGGAACGTTTTGCGCCGACCGGATCCACCTCGCCCTCCTGCAGGGCGCGCAGCAATTTAACCTGGGTTTCGAGCGGCAACTCGCCGATTTCATCGAGGAACAGCGTGCCGCCATGCGCTTCAACGAATTTGCCGGCGTGTTTTTCGGTTGCACCGGTGAAAGCGCCCTTTTCGTGGCCAAACAATATGGATTCAACCAGATTTTCCGGCAGCGCACCGCAGTTGACGGTGACAAAAGGTTTGCCCTTCCGGTCGGAAGCGCCCTGAATCGCGCGCGCAATCACCTCTTTGCCAACGCCGGATTCGCCTTCGATCAGTACCGGTATATTGGATTTTGCCGCCCGCTCGCCAAGACGGATCACACGGTCCATATCTGCGCTGCGGGTAACGATATCTTTGAACGTCAGCGCGCCGGACGCCCGCTGTTTCATCATCCGCACTTCGCCCTCAAGCGCATCGAAACGCAGGGCATTTTTGATGGAAATCTGTAACCGCTCTGCGCCCACGGGCTTCACAACAAAATCCGCCGCTCCGGCGCGCATCGCGGAAATCACCGCTTCAATTGAGCCATGCGCCGTCTGCACGATCACCGGCACGACGATGTTTGCTTCACGCATACGCGAAAGCACTCCCATGCCGTCGAGGTCTGGCATCACCAGATCGAGGATCATAAGACCGATGTTCGTGGCCTGTGTATTTTTCAGGCGCTGGAGGGCCTTTTCGCCTCCGTCACATAATTCCACATCATAACCAAAACGTCGCACGGTTGCCTCGAGCAAGCGACGTTGAACCGGATCGTCATCAACAATTAAAACAGTGGAGGTCATCAGGTCCCAGAAGGTCAGCTGTCAGATTAAGCCAAACCAATCTGCAATATCAGGGTAAACGCCACCTTAATGGCCGTCACATTTCCGGACAGATTTGCATAAATTTTGCGCATGTCGGAATTTGACAAGTAGACTCTGCATATCCATCGTCGCATCTGCGGCGCCTTTTTGTCTGCGCAGGATGTTTTAAAATGATTAGCGTGTTTGATCTGTTTAAAATCGGCATAGGGCCATCCTCGTCGCACACAGTCGGGCCGATGAAGGCCGCGAAGGCATTTCGGGATGCTCTGATCGAAAGCGTAAGTGTCGCCGCCGCCTCGCGGCTGGTCGTGACCCTGTTTGGCTCGCTGGCGTGGACCGGCAAGGGCCACAGCACCGATCGCGCCACATATCTCGGGCTGGGCGGGTTTGAGCCGGCAACGATTGATCCCGATGAATCAGACAGTTTTCTTGTGGACCTCCACGCCAAAAATAAAATCAGACTTCGGCGTGACATACAGGTCACGTTCAATCCGGCGACCGATCTGGTTTTCGACTTCGACACCCATCGTGCGGAACATCCCAACACGATGCTTTTTGCCGCCCTCGATGCGCAGGGCAGGGTGCTTTTCGAGCAAACTTGGCTGTCAATTGGCGGCGGGTTTATTGTGCTTTCAGGTGCCACCCTAAATCGTGAAACCCTTACCGTGACTTTGCCATTTCCCTATCGCTCCGGAGCGGAACTGCTGGAAATGGCGCGCGCCGCAGATATAAGCATCGCTGATGTCGTGCTGCAAAACGAACTAGCGCAGCGCCCGCGCCGCGAGGTGATCGCATTTATCGATCAAATTGCCGCGGTGATGGCCTCATGCGTTGAGCGCGGCTTGACAACCGAGGGGCAATTGCCAGGCAAGCTGAATGTGCGCCGCCGCGCCAAATATCTGATCGATACGCTCAAGGCCGACCAACTGCGCAACAACCGTTCGCCCAATGAAGCCATGGAGTTCGTATCCGCCTTCGCCATTGCTGTGAACGAAGAAAACGCCGCAGGCAGCCGTGTGGTCACTGCGCCCACAAACGGCGCAGCAGGTGTCGTGCCTGCGGTGATGCGCTACTACCGCGAGTTCTGCAACGGCGCGAGCGATGAGGGCACCCGCAATTTTCTGCTCGCAGCCACGGCCATCGGCGGTATTTTCAAGATGAACTCCTCGATTTCGGGGGCGGAGGTCGGCTGTCAGGGGGAAGTCGGCGTTGCCTGTTCCATGGCAGCGGCGGGACTTGTTGCGGCGCTGGGCGGGTCCAACGCTGAAATCGAAAACGCTGCCGAAATCGGCATGGAGCATCACCTCGGCATGACATGTGACCCCATCGGCGGCCTCGTGCAAATTCCCTGCATCGAG
Source organism: Methylovirgula sp. (assembly GCA_025356505.1). Taxonomy (GTDB): domain Bacteria; phylum Pseudomonadota; class Alphaproteobacteria; order Rhizobiales; family Beijerinckiaceae; genus JANXSV01. The sequence continues at coordinate 875 of JANXSV010000123.1, read as the reverse complement.
CGCAATGCCTTTGGCGCAATCAAGGCCATCAATGCCGCCTCGCTGGCAATGCGCGGTAAGGGCCAGCATATGGTGACACTGGACCAGGTGGTTGACACCATGCGCCAGACCGGAGCCGACATGAGCAGTAAATATAAGGAAACGTCCTTGGGCGGTCTGGCAGTGAATTTCGTCGAGTGTTGAAGGCCCTCAAACCCGCTGCAGCGACAAATCGCCCGGCCACCTTGGCAGAGGCTTATTGAAACATCCGCGCTTTCGCCCGATATTGACTTCAACATAATCCTCCCCGATTCGATAAGGACATCCCCTTGACCAATAAAGCTGTGCCCCACAAAGACAGCCATGCCGTGACCAATGAATTCGGCACTTTGCCGGTTTGGGATCTGGCCCACCTCTATGCCGGAATGGATTCCCCGCGCCTAAAGGAGGATATGGCCGCCGCTATGCGTGAGGCGAAGGCCTTCTCAGCCGACTATGCCGGTAAGCTGGCGGCCATCGCAGCCAAGCCGGATGCGGCGCAGCGGTTGTTCGATATTCTGAAACGCTATGAGGCGCTTGACGATCTGATGGGGCGCATCGGCTCCTATGCGGGATTGATCTACGCCACAGACACGACAAACCCTGCCCATGCGAAATTCTATGGCGACACGCAGGGCCACCTCACCGACGCTGCCGGGCATACGCTGTTTTTTGCGCTGGAATTCAACCGGCTGGATGAAAAGCTGGTAAGCAGCCTCACCGCGCAGCAGCCACTGCACCATTACAAGCCGTGGATTGACGACACCCGCATTGAACTGCCGCATCAACTCGATGACAAGCTCGAAAAGCTGTTTCTGGAGAAATCCGCCACCAGCTATTCGGCCTGGAACCGGCTG